>JAHIKS010000130.1 GCA_018897475.1 Candidatus Altarchaeota archaeon | reverse complement strand
GGTTTTGTTTTCTGCTCGCCGGAGTTTATGACAGGGACGTATGACAGATGGACGAAGAGGAATTTGTTGCTGTTCTCCCTGCTCAGCTGTCTGCATGTCTCTACGAATATCATGTTCTCCATGTCCCCTATCGTTCCGCCGACCTCTATAAGGACTATGTCCGCCTCGAGCTTCTTCAGCCTCTTCTTGATTTCGTCGGTAATGTGGGGGATTATCTGAACCGTCTTTCCGAGATACTTCCCCTTCCTCTCCTTCTCTATCACGGTCTTGTAGATTTCTCCGGTGGTTATGTTTGATTCTCCTGTCAAGTCGACGTTGAGGAACCTTTCGTAGTGCCCGAGATCCAAGTCGGTCTCAGAGCCGTCGTCCAGGACAAATACCTCGCCGTGTTCATAGGGGTTCATCGTTCCCGGGTCTACGTTAACATAGCCGTCAATCTTTATGGGAACTACTGAATATCCCCTGTCCTTGAGGATTCGCCCTATAGAAGCAGTTGTTACACCTTTGCCAAGGCCCGATAGCACACCTCCAGTCACTACAATATATTTCATTCCCAACCGAACTTATATAATGAGGATTTATAATTAAAATGCTGATTGCAGGGAAACAGTTTTTTAACATTACATCGTAATATTTAGCGAAACCTAGGTGACAAAAATGGCAGAACTACTTGTTGTTAAGGCAAAGATTAAGGACCATGTAGGAGATAAGAACGTTGCTGGCGATTTTGCGGATGCTTTGAGCGCGAAGGTCGAGGGCCTTGTAAAGGACGCTGCAAACAGGGCAGAAGCAAACGGCAGAAAGACAGTACAGGCGAGGGACCTCTAAACCCTCCCTTTTTTTATTCTTCCATATAATTCAGGAGCTCGTTCGCATTCTCGATAATCAGGTCGCACTCCAGACGCTCGAATTCACCTCGAAGCAGTTCCTTTTGCTCGTCATTACCTGCAGCAGATAGACATCCAATCGAGTAGAATTCCGCTTTCTTTGCTGCTACGATGTCGTCGACTGAATCCCCGATGTAGGCCGCCTTCTCCTCCTTGAATTTGTACCTCTCGCTGAGCCTCCTCATGCACTCCAGTAGCTGGTTTGGAGCAGGTTTCGGGATGGAAACGTCCTCGCTGGTTACAATGAATTCAGAGGGGAAGAACTTGTCCAGCTTGTGCGCCTTGAGAGTATATTCAACCTCGAAGCGCTCCCTCCCTGTTGCGATTCCAAGTATGTATTCGTTGCTCAGCTTGTCCATGGTTTTTTCCTTTACAATCAGCTTCTCATCCCGGATGAAACCAGGGGCGAATATGAAGTCCGTATATTTCCTGTATTTTTCCCTGTAAAGGTCCCCCCCCAGATAGAGCTCCTGGAAGACGCCCTTTATCATCTCTGGGAAGAAGAACTTCAGCGCGGTTTCGAGGTTCTGGCCAAATTCCTCCTGTAGCACCTCCTTCGTCTTCTCGAGGCCCCCGCCCTTCTTCTTTATCTCCTTTGTGAGGGATTCGAGGTCCAGATTCATCTTGCTCTTGTTGTAGTTCTTGCCAAGGTTCTGGAGCTTGATTATTCGCTGCTTGAAGCTCCTGTCAGGCAGCTCAACCCCTATCTTGGTCAAGTCCTGTTTGCCTATCATCTTCGCGAGATAGCAGAGGATTATCGCGTATGTGAGCTCCCAGTCGTTGTTGAATTTCCCGGCCAGCTTGAACTTCTGCGTATCAGATATCTCCACCATCTTCCTGTCGAGATTGAGTCCGATGAGGTCCGAGAAATAGCACTGGACGGTGTCCATTATGGCCCTTCTGTAGGAGTCCCCCACAGAGACGATTACTCCGTCCACGTCCCAGATAAGAACCCTCGGCAACTTTGATACCATGTTATATAATTAAACAATCAATCATAAATCTAAAATAATATGGAATTGGTATTTCTGGGGACATCAGGTTGCGTCCCGACAGAGAAGAGGAATCTCTCCGCCATCTTTTTAGATTACATGAACGAGTACTTCCTCTTTGACTGCGGGGAGGGGACGCAAAGGCAGATGAGAATGGGTGGAATAAATTTCATGAGAATAGACCATATCTTCATAACGCATCTGCATGCGGACCACTTTCTGGGCCTCGGGGGCATGATACAGAGCATGGACTTCATGGAGAGGGTTCCCCCGCTCAATATATACGGGCCAAAGGGGCTAGAGGAGACCATGGACCATATGCTCTCCATGGGGACTTTTAAGCTGGATTCACTGAAGCTGAACGTTCATGAGGTGGAAGAGGGAGAGGTGCTAAAGGGCGAGAGGTACAGGGTAAGCTGCGTCAGGACGGAACACACCATGAACAGCCTGGCCTACTGCTTCGAGGAGGATTTCAAGAGGAAGTTCCTGAAGAAGAAGGCCCTGTCTCTGGGGATTCCTGAGGGGAAGATGTTCTCCCAGTTGCAAAGGGGCAAGGAGGTTGAGGTCAAGGGGAAGAAGTTCTCTCCGGAGCAGGTTCTGTCAGAGCCGATTCTAGGAAGGAAGATTGTTTATTCAGGAGATACCAGGGCCTGCAAGGCCGTTGAAAATCTTGCCAAGGATGCGGATGTCCTGGTCCATGACGGGACCTTCTCGCACGATGAGATAGAGAACCTGAAGAAGGCGGACCATGCGACCATCAGGCAGGCGGCGGAGCTGGCTAAGAGAGCCGGAGTGAAGAAGCTGTACCTGACCCATATCAGCCAGCGATATCCCGATGCAAAGCCGCTGGAGAAGGAGGCGAGGGATGTCTTCAAGGAGAGTTTTATTGCAGAGGACTTCATGAAGGTTAAGGTTGCTGTGCATGATTTAGAAGAATGATTGGGACCGCCGAGATTCGAACTCGGGTCACCAGCTCCCAAAGCTGGAAGGATGCCAAGCTACCCTACGGTCCCTTGATGATATATAACATAGAGATAGAAACTAAATATTAGCCTGCCTTGATTTTCTTTTCGATAGAATTCAGATAGGTGATGAGTCCCTGGGGTATGTCAGTCCTCAGGACTTCGTCGGCCTGTTTCTTCAGTTCCGGGTGGGCCTTCTTCATGGCTACGGTAAGCCCCGGGAAGGTGAACATGCTTATGTCGTTTTCGGAATCGCCGAAGAATGCGCAGGACTTCGGTTCGATTCCCAGTTCCCCAAGGGCCATCCTTATACCTGCTTTCTTGTTCACGTTCCTTGGCATTATCATTATATCATCCACGTTCCTCTCAATGTTTGCTTCAATGCCGTCACTATCAAGAATCTGCCTTATCCTTCTTTCATATCTCCTCTTAACGCTGACCGTTGAATCTCTTATATCGACGGGGAAACTTGCATTCGAGAATACCCCGCATATCCTCTTTCCATCGACCTCGTTAATCCTTGTTGTATTCCTCGTCTGAGGGAAATAGACAATGGCGCCATTCTCAGCAACTATGGCATCCCATATCGGATTCTTTGTTTTGAAATCGAGCATGAAATCAAGTGCTCGCCCTGATGCGAGTATGAGTTTTATGTTCCTGGACCTCAACCTTATGAGCGATTCCTTTAGCTTTTCGTCGAGCTCGGGGTTCGAGGGATTCACAAGAGTCCTATCGAAATCGAGGACGATACATTTTATCTTAAGGAAACTCGCCTCTTTGAATAGTCCCACATACCTTCCATAGACCACCTCAAGGTCGTATTCCTCCTTTGCCCTCCTGAGGCTTCTCTCAGCCATGTTATCTGACAGTTTCCTGTCCGTGAGGATGGCCACTATGTCTCTGGCGAGAGTCCTTGAATCCCCCCGACCGAAGAGGAATCCGTTATAGCCGTGTATTATCTGCGTCTTTATCCCCCCGACGCTGCTGCCTATGACCGGCTTTCCCGAAGCCATGCCTTCTGTTATTCCTAGGCCGAATGCCTCCACATTGGATGGCAGGACTACAACATCGGCATAATCGTAAGCAGTTGGTATGTCCTCCAGTGGAATGTGTCCCGTGAAGATAACATCGTCCTTTACCCCGGTCTTCTTTAATACATCCATTATCTTCTTCTTCTTTTCGCCCCTTCTCTTGAGTACCTTTCCGCTTATCGAGCCATTCCCCACAAAAACTACCTTGAAGTTCTTGATTTTCTTCTTTATGAAGGGAATTGCCTTTATCAGGGTTTCATGTCCCTTTATGGGGTCTATCCTAGAGACGCAGAGAACTATCTTGTCATCGTCTGGAATGTTGTAGCGTTTCCTGAAGTCGTATTTTTTTGCCCCCGGTTTGAATACCTTCGTATTCACGAAGGGGTGGATTACGTTCACCTTCTCTTCCTCAACACCCGTCGCTATAGCATTCTCTGCATACTCTTCAGTCGAGAATATAACCTTGTCATAGTAGTTCAATTTCGCGCCGACCCACTTGCGAATATGGGGGTCGACCTCTCTGTAGAAGGGTATGTGCCAGGTGAATATCTTGGGTATCTTCAGTTTCAGCAGCAATTCACCGAGCATGAGAAGCTGGAAGTCGTGAACATTGAGTATATCTATTCTCTTATCCCTGTGAATACGGAGTATGTTTTTAGCAACAAGCCTGTTGAACCTGAAGAAGTCCGAGAAGTCCTCGACAAGTAGGTCGTCAAAGCCCTTGTCCGGTTTCATGAGATGGAAGGACTTATAGATTGCATCCTTGAACGAACCATAGCCCTTGAACATCTCCATGGAGGGGATTCTCTTTGGAATTCTATAGACCTCGATTCCGTCAATTATTTCGTGATAATCTGCACCAGGAGGCCTGAAGCACACCTCGGTTACATCGTTACCGTCCTTGATGAATCTCTTTCCCAGGTCATACAGATAGGTGGAAACCCCCCCAGGGTATGGAACAAACGACTGGCTTACGAAACATATTCGTTTTCCCGAGATGGCATCTGATTCTGACATTTTAGAATAGAGAACGATCGGATGTTGTTGAGCAACCCCAATAAAAAATTAGATTTAATCATTAATATAATGTGGCGTAACCTATTTTTAGATTACGGGGGAATATAGTTATGACTAAATGACAAGGAAGACACTGGACAAGTACAGGAACATTGTTGGTGACAAAACAATAAACGAGATTTATGAGTCGGCTTCTTCACTGTCGGAAAAGCACATAGTCCATATAAATTCCACCTACCAGGGAGGGGGTGTTGCCGAGATTCTGGAAACCCTCGTCCTGTTGATGAACGACGCCGGAGTGGATACCGGATGGAGGCTCCTGCACGGCTCTCTCGATTTCTTCACAGTAACTAAGAAATTCCACAATGCGCTCCAGGGCGATGATATCAGGCTATCGAGAATGAAGAGGAAGATTTATGAGGGGAATAATGAGAACAATGCGGCATTCCTGCACCTGGACCATGACGCAGTAATCGTTCATGACCCCCAGCCACTGCCGCTGATAAAATTCGAAAAGAAGAGTCAGCCCTGGATATGGAGGTGCCACATAGACATCTCCAATCCAAATGAGGTAGCCTGGAATTATCTCAAAAAATTTATCCTGAAATATGATGCAATGGTTGTCTCAATGGAGGAGTATAAGAAGAATCTACCAATAAAGCAGCGAGTCATAATGCCCGCCATCGACCCCCTGAGTCCAAAGAATCATGAAATCTCAGCTAGCAAGATTTCAAAGTATCTGTCGAAGTTCGGAATCGAGCAGGACAAACCCATTATAAGCCAGGTATCGAGATTCGACAAATGGAAGGACCCGGAGGGGGTGATAAAGGCCTACGAGATTGCAAAAAAGAAGGTAGACTGCAGACTTGTTTTAATAGGTTCCATAGCCACTGACGACCCCGAGGGTCAGAGAATCTACGACGGCCTGCGCAAGAGAATTGAGGATGAAAACGATATACTTCTGATATCACATGAAAGCGATATCCTGGTAAATGCCATACAGAGGGCGTCCTCCATCATCCTACAGAAATCCATCAAGGAGGGCTTCGGCCTTACAATGAGTGAGGCCCTGTGGAAGTGCACCCCGGTCATAGGGGGCAATGTCGGTGGCATAAGAACGCAGGTTATAGAGGGCATTAACGGCTATCTCGTGGATGATATCAAAGAGTGTGCCGACAGGATTGTGAAATTACTGGAGAATCCGAAACTTGCAGAGGAGATGGGTAAGAAAGGCAAAGAGCACGTCAGGAACAATTTCCTGGTGACAAGGCATCTGCTGGACTGGTTTGAGTTTCTTAAACTATATCTGAGCAGATAAGAATCAGGCCCCGAACAGCTCAGCATCATTGCCTAAGTCGAGGATTATGCCCATGAGATTTATGCCGCAGATTCTTCCAAGGCCGCCCTTTGCGCAGTCTCTTTCCGTGAATTTCTTTACCGAGTCCGTCCTGACGTCGCCGAGGATTGCTATCGGAACCGGGTCAGCTGAATGCTGCCGGATGCTTATGGGGGTTGAGTGGTCCGCCGTCAGGATTACGGTCGTGTCCTTCACTTCCTCTAGAACCAGTGCAATAACCTCTCTGTCAATCCTCTCGATGAATTCCCTCTTTGCCTGAAAATTCCCGTCGTGGGATGCTTCATCAGCCCCCTTGATATGCAGAAAGACGAAGTCGTATTTCTTCAGGGCCCCTATTGCTGCCTTTGCCTTGGCGCCTATGTCGGAGTCTGTGTGGCCGTTGGCGCCTTTGACATCTAGAGTATCCATGCCTATCGCCCTGCAGACCCCTGCTATGAGAGTGGTTGCACAGATGCAGACGCCCTTCATGCCGTATTTCTTCTTGAATGGCTCAAGATGCGGGTTAATTCCAGTCCCGCGGCAGAGAACGACGTTTGCCGGGGGCTTCCCGTTCCCGGTTCTCTTGCTGTTCACTGGGTGGTCTGAGAGGATTTCAATGGTCTTTCTCGTGAATTCGTTCAGGATGTCCGCAGTCTTTACCGAATCTTTCTTCCCGTCAATAGGCTTTGATTTGGCTGGCGGCACTCCCGTTTCCTCTGGGTCCGTGTCGGTGATACGAGGCGACAGGCCCTTGCCCCTGACGACAAGGACGGCCCTGTGGCCCTGGCATCTCTTGAAGATGAGCTTGACTCCATCGATTTTTATCTTTTCAACCGCCTTTGAAAGCTGGTCGAGGCCTTCTTCCTCCCTCCCCGCCCTCCTGTCGGTTATCCTGCCATTCCTCATGCTTGCAAAGTTGCAGCGGCATGCGATGTCCCCCTCCTTCAGCTTTATGCCGGCTCCTGCTGCTTCAAAGGGGCCCCTGCCGGTGTAGAGTTTAAATGGGTCGTAGCCGAATAGGGAAAGATGTGACGTGTCGCTGCCCGGCCTTATGCCGGCCCTTACAGGGTCCATGATGCCGGTAATTCCATTCATGGCGAGAAGGTCCATGTTCGGGGTCTTTGCCGCCTCCAGCGGAGTCTTCCCGTTTGTCAGTCTGTCACCCAGCCCGTCACAGACAATAAAGAGGGACTTCATGGTGTTATTTAATTGCTCCGATAACATTAAATAATATGTTTATGCTTTACCTCAGACTTCTCGGCGCGCTATGGTTCATCCTGCCCGCCTATTTTGCGAACTCCTTTCCAGTTAACGTTTCGAAGATAAAGTGGCTTGAGAAATACGGCACTCCCATTGACGGCGGGAGGAAACTCATGGGTGTCAGAATCCTCGGCGACGGAAAGACATGGAGGGGGTTCTATGCCGGAATCATCGCGGGAACGGTTGCGGGAATTCTCCAGGTCCTGTTTCAGCAGGATGCAGATGTTCTCTTCTCCTCAATGCTGAAGACGGCGGTATTCCTTCCCCAGATGGGCTTCGAGCTGGCCTTTATGCTATCTCTTGGTGCTATTCTTGGCGACCTCGCAGGGAGCTTTGTCAAGAGGAGGGCGGGTTTGAGAAAGGGAAGCCCTGCCCCACTTCTGGACCAACTGGATTTCGTCTTTGGTGCCCTGTTCTTCGCATGGCTCTGGTACTGCTTCTCCGCCTGGAACCTGAACGGCGTCTTCGAGGAGATGATAACCTACGACCGCTTCTTCGTGATTGTTGTCATCACTCCCGGAATTCACATTCTTGGAAATATCGTTGCATGGCTGTGGAAGCTGAAGAAGGAACCGTGGTAGGATGGATAACCTAAAGAGGCCTTATTCTGAAAGGAAAACCGAGATTGGGGGAAGGATATCGGAATTCGAGGCTGTCGGGAAGGGCCCGGACGATAGGATTTTCCTGGAACTGACATTCTGCCTGTGCACTCCCCAGTCCAAGGCGAAGGCATGCTGGGAGGCGGTCAGTAAACTCGCGGGGAAGGGCATCCTTCGCAGGGGGAGCAGGGCCGAGATAAGGAAGGGTCTCATTGGAGTGAGGTTCGCGAACAACAAATCAGATTACATAGTCGAGGCAAGGGGGAATTTCCAGGAAATAATAAAGTTTAGAGAACTGAATAATCCTCTTGAGATGCGCGAGTTTCTTGTAGAGAATGTCAAGGGCTTGGGCTGGAAGGAGGCCAGTCACTTCCTCAGGAACGTCGGTTATGGGAAGGATATCGCAATTCTCGACAGGCACATTCTGAGGAATTTGCTCAGGTTCAAAGTGATTCTGGAGATTCCGAGGAGTATTTCTAAAAGGAGGTATATTGAGATTGAAAATAAGATGAAGAAATTCTCACAAAATATTGGAATTCCGCTTCAGGAGCTGGACCTGCTGTTCTGGTCGCTTGAAACGGAAGAGGTATTCAAGTAGACCTCTTTTTCTTGCAGACGACGTGCTCCTGGCCGGATTTGTCCCATTCTATGCCCCATGCTCTTGCCGCTTCGATGACCTTCTCGAGGTCCTCGCCCTTGTTCGTGAGGCAGTACTCGACCCCGGCAGGAACCTTGTCCTTGAGGACCTTTCTCTTTAACATACCCTCGCTCTCCAGCTCTCTGAGCCTCTGCGACAGGACTTTAGGGGTTATCCAGGGAAGCGCCCTCTGAATCTCGTTATACCTTAGCCTGGGGCCTGACAGGTAGAATTCCTGCAGGACGTGCAGTGTCCACTTTCTATATATAAGCTTCAATGCGTTGTAGGTCGGACATTTCCCTATATCCCTGCCGCACCTGGACTTACCCTTTGTCATTATGGAATCTAATTGGGTTTCTTGGACTATATATTCCCGAATTCCATTTATAATAACAATGAAGCCCGTAAAAACCATCCGCGACCCAATTCACGGCACCATAGTGCTCAGCGAGCTGGAGCTTGAGCTGATAGACACTCCCCAACTGCAGAGGCTGAGGCACATAAAGCAGAACGGTTTGTGCTATCTGATATATCCGGCAATGAATTCGACCAGGTTCGAACATTCCCTGGGAGTCATGCAGCTCGCAAAGCTCGCGGGGAAGCACCTCGGCCTTGATGACGATGAGACCATAAAGCTCGGGATTGCCGGTTTATTGCATGACATCGGTCACTGCGCCTTTTCCCATACCTCGGATGAAATCCTGCTCAGGATGGGTCATCATCACGAGGAGAATTCCTCTCACATCATAGAGAATACCGAGATTTCTGACATCCTGGGCAAGAACGGAATCGAGCCGAAGGATGTCTCCGACCTCATACATGGCAGAGGGAACCTTGCTAAGGTCATCTCCTCTGAGATTGACGTCGACAAGATGGACTATCTGATAAGGGATGCCTACTATGCAGGAGTTGCTTACGGTGTCATAGACCTTGAGAGGATAATCTACGGTATGAAGATTGTTGACGGGGATATGGTCATAGAGAGGAGGAGTCTTGAGGCTGTAGAGTCTTTACTCATAAGCAGGAACATGATGTACCAGACCGTCTACAGGCATCACACGAAGAGGATAGCTGAGGCGATGTTCAGGCATGCCCTGGTCGACATGATGGACAACAAGAAGCTCAGTTACGAGGAATTCATCCAGCTGGATGATATCGACCTGGTCTACAGGATGAGGAGTTCCGGGGGCTATTCCGAGGAGATAACCAGGAGGATTGATGAAAGGAAGCTGTTCAAGATAGTCTTTCAGGAGCACATCTCTGCCATAGAGGAGAACTTCAGGGAAGACATGAACGACAGCTCGACCAAGATAGAGGACGCGATTGCGAAGGACTTCGGTATTGAGAAGGGTTACGTACTGCTGGACATGCCGGAAACGAAGCTGTCGGAGTTCAAGGTTCTTGTTGACTTTGAAGGGGAGCTGAAGAGGATTGACGAGGTTTCTTCACTTGCAAAGTCCCTCGAGAAATCGGAGCAGGAAAAGATGACATTCTGCATCTATGCGCCGAAGAAGGAGACAGAGAAGTTCAAGAAATTCAACCCCGAGAAGTACATAGAGTTCTCGCAGACCAGGCTGGCGAAGTTTGTCTAGCCCCGGACGGGCTCCAGCAGCTCAATCAGTGCCTCAGCAACGGAATTCTTAAGGTCCGCGGCATGGAGGTTCTTGTCCAGATAGGAATTCTCCAGCTCTTCATAGGAAGTGAATTCTACATTTCCTCCAAATTTATCAGGTCTTTTAATCTCCATTTTTCCGAATTTAGGAAATAGAATTAATTCACAGATTTGTAGAATCGGGTTCCCTTCTTTCTCGGGGGGGCAGTATGCCTTGGATATCTTGGACTTGATGTCCTCGGGTTTCTCCTCGACCTTTATCATCGTCTCGGGCATGGAGCTGGACATCTTGGTCTCGGGTCCTTGTAGTGAGCACAGCAACGGCGTATGGATGCATACCGGCTTCTCATGGCCGATCTCAGGCAGCAGCTCCCTTGCGAGCATGTGAATCTTGCGCTGCTCCATGCCTCCATGGGCTATGTCGACATCAAGGGCCTTGATGTCAGCAATCTGCATTAACGGGTAGATTACTTGCGAGACTCTTGCATGCTCTACGTCTCTGGCTATTTCCTGCATGCTCCTCAGGGCCCGGTTCATGGTGGAATTCAGGGCGAGGGATAGGACATCATGGATATATTCCTTATCGAACTGGAACTCTGTGCCCAGGACGAACTCTGCCTTCAACCCAAGGGCATTCAGGGAATTCTTCCAGTACTCAATCATCTCCTCGATGAATTTCTCGTCGCCCTTTCGGTTGAGGTATGTATGCAGGTCAGCGAGAAGGACCTTTACCTTCAGCCCCGCCTGCTGGAAGTCAATCTGCTTGTTGATTGCTACAAGAGTGCCGATATGAACAGGTCCAGAGACCTCGTAGCCGCAATAAGTAATGGAAGATTTCTTTTTCTTCAGCAGGGAATCAAGCTCCTCCTCGGTTACGATTTCCTGGGTATTCCTTTTTATCTGTTCCGAATCCATCATTCTTCCTCGTGCTTTATGGCCTCCAGGTCGCTGACCAGGTCCCATAGTGCTGTCTTTGCATGCATGGGAATGTTGATGTCATTGGTAACGTCCTCAAGCTCGTAGATTGCGGATGTGACTCTGACAGCCACGTCCTGCTCCAATGACGAACCTTCGGTTCGTGATTTATTGCAAATCTCCGGATTTACAATATCGTTCTTCAGCTCCTTGCCTATCTTCTCAAGAACGACTTTGATTCTCTTCGGCATCGAATGATCTTCAATCAAATCATCAATCTTTTCTATAACTTTCTTGACTTCCATCTTACGCTAATCGGAACGGAGTTAATATAATGGAATTTAAAAGTAATAACCATGAAAATCGTTGCCAAGGGGGCAGAAGCTAACCTCTACATGAATGATGGAAACCTTGTGAAGGAGAGGATAAAGAAGGAATACAGGGTGGAGGAACTGGACGAGAGGCTGAGGAAGTTGAGGACAAAAAGGGAGAGTAAGTTACTGGAGAATGCGAAGAGGGTGGGGGTTCCGGTTCCAAGGATTCACAAAACTGATGTTAAGGAGAAGAAGATAGTTATGGAATTCCTGGAGGGCAGGATTCTCAAGGACGTGATTGATGGAGGGGATGAGAAAGCCGTTAAGCAGCTTTCCATGGAAATCGGAGCTTTGATAGCAAAACTTCACGACCATAACATAGTCCACAATGACCTCACAACCTCCAACATGATACTCAAGGACAACAAAGTCTATTTCATAGACTTCGGACTTGGGATGACCTCGACGAGGGTGGAGGACAAGGCCATGGACCTAGTTGTATTGAAGAAGGCGCTGCATGCTACCCATACCAACATGTTTGAGCTCATGTGGAACTCGATAATTGATGAATATGCAAGGAAATCTGAAAACAAGGAAATTCTCTCAAGGATTAAAACGATTGAAAAGAGGGGAAGGTATGTTTAGGCTGATTATCTTTGACTTCGACGGGGTTCTTGCTCTGTCAAATGAGGCGCACGTGGAGGCGGCCAGAAGAGCGCTGGATAAGGCAGGTGTAAGAAGGGATGTCCCTCAGGATGAATTGACATCACATTTTGGGAAGCCCTACAAAGTTATTCTGAAGCTGATGATGGGTGACGAGTATAGCAAAGAGAAGCTGGATTTGGCTTATGAATATCACCACGACATTATCCACTCGCAGTGGTTCCTTGAAAACATAAAGCCGGTCCCGGGCCTGAGGGAATTCCTGCAAAAACTCAAAGGAGATGGTATGAAGCTTGCAATAGCCACCGGCAATGAAAGGTCTTTCCTTGATAGAACCATGGACTACCTGAATCTGGACGGCCTCTTTGACTTAACTCTCTGCGCAGAGGACGTGGAGAATTCCAAGCCGGCCCCTGACATAGTTCTGAAGGCAGTGGAATTCTTCCAGGTAGATAAGGGGGATGCCCTCTTCGTGGGAGATGCAAAAAGCGACATCCTTGCGGCTAAAGGGGCGGGAGTTACATCGGTCGCTGTACTGAGCGGCGTTCTTGACAAGGAGGGGGCTGAGGAGCTAAAGCCTGATTTTATCGTCGATGACGTTTTAGATATTTATAGTATCACCGTAAATAAATAATGAAGATGGATGCTGAAGAGGAGATTGAGTTTGAGGGCGATGACCGCTGCCCCACCGGAATCCCGGGGCTTGATGAGGTGATTAGCGGGGGTTTTCCTAGGGGAAGAACTATTCTGCTTACCGGAGCGTGTGGCACAGGAAAGACCATATTTGGAATCCAGTACCTCTTCAACGGCATTACGAAGTATAATGAGCCCGGCGTTCTTGTTCTGCTGGAACAGAACATCGAGC
>JAHIKS010000129.1 GCA_018897475.1 Candidatus Altarchaeota archaeon | reverse complement strand
GCCGTTGTAAGGTCGCAGAGCTCGGACTCCTGAATCTCCCCCGGTTTTATGGCCTCGCCAGCCGCATTCCCGAGAATTCCCCGGATTTCCTCCCTAATATCCCCATACATTGTAATCAGTAAGAATTTTATCCCGTAATCTAATAAATTACTGATGGCGAAGAATAATCCTCTCGACAGCCTTGTGGATGAAGCCAAGAAGGAGATTCTAAGGGATGGGAAGGGCGCAAAGAAGTTCATGGGTGAGAAGAAGGAGGACATGGAGGCGCAGAAGTGGCTCAACGAGGCAAAGACGTGCGAGAACGCGAAGCAATTCGACAAGGCACTCGACGCCTATCTGAAGTTCATGGAGGCAAAACTCAAGATTATCGAATCGAGGCCCGGCACTACTCTAAAGAGCTATTTCAGCCTCGCCCCCTATTACCTCAAGATAGCAAGCTGCTACGAAAACTCAATGCACCTGACGCAGAAGGACAGGGTGGAGGATTTGAAACACGCGGCCGATAATTACATGAAGGTTGCAAGAATCTACACCGAGGTTAAGAGGTATAACGAGGCCCATATGAACTATGAGCTTGCTGCCAAGCGCTACGAAGAGGTCGAGGAGTACAATAAAGCCGCCGAGGTTTACATAGAGATAGGGGAAATGTACAAGGGGATTAAGGATTACCTCGCTGCCACATCGATGTATGGAAAGGGTGCTGATTTCTATGAAAGGGGGGAGGACTATGAATCCGCGCTGAAGGTCCATATGAAATCCGCTGAAATGAACAAGGAGATAAAGAATATCTCCGGCGCAAGCTCCGGCTATGAGAGGGCCGCGGAGCTCTATAGGAGGATGGGACAGCATAAGAAGGCACTTAAGCACTACATAATGTCCGCCACGCTGAGCTCCGAGCTGGAGCACGTTCCGAACCTTATCAAAACATACAGTGCCATAGCCAAGAACTATGAGGATACAAAGGACTATGACACTGCCATTTATTATTACATGTCCTCGGCGGAATTCGCCAAGGACAGCGACAAGCTTGCCGCAAGCAACAACTACGAGAGCATTGGAGGGTGCTATAGAAATGCAAAGGACTTCAAGGGTGCGATACGCTACTATGAAAAGGCAGCCAACATCAGGTTAAAACTCAAGAAATACATGGATGCGGCCAATGTTTACAAGGCCATTGGGGAATGCCACGAGGAGCTGGGGGAATTCGAGGATGCGGGGGATTCATACTTCAGTTATGCGGAAATATGTCTCAAAGAGGATGATGCCTCTGTTGCCGTTTCCGGCTACAATCTTGCAGCTGAGGCCTACATAAAAGGCGCAGAGAAGAATCTGAAGGAAAAGAAGATAGAGGAGGCAGTGGAGCTTTACAGGAGGGCGGGGGCAGGCTATGAGGGCATGAAGGAGCCCCTGTCGGCCGCCAACGTTTATTACAAGGCCGCCAGGATAGAGTCGGGGGTAGACTATGGCAAGGCCGTCTCCATATACAAAGAGGCGGCAAGGCTTTACGAAGATGCAGGCGAGATAATAAAGGCGGCGGATTCAAACTGGAAGTGCAAAGACTATAAGTCCGCCATGGACCTTTACCTCAGGTATGCAAAGGAGCAGGAAGAGGAGAAGATATATTTCCGTTCTGGGCAGGGGTACAATAAGGCAGCAGAATGCAGCATCAGGCTTGGGAACAAAGTAGCAGCCAACAGGAACTATACGAAGGCGATAAAGCAGTATCTCGGTTATATAGACGAAGCCGAAGGGCTGGGTGTGAAAAAGGGTGAGAAAACAAATCCCGGAAAGGCCAACCATGAGATTGGAGAATCATACAGACTCCTGGGCGAATTCCAGAAATCCGAGAGGTACTTTGAGAGGGCGGTTTCATACTTCAAGGAGAAGAAGATGGTCACTGATGGGATTCTAAGCAATGGCTTCCTATCAATGACAAAGGCAAATAGGGCCATCCAGCAGGGGGATTATGCGGTTGCAAACGAGGAGCTGAATAAGGCGATAAAAAACATCAGCGAATCCATAGAAAAGAGCAAATGGGATGAGGAGTATGCAAAATTCCTAAACGACACGCGGGGGGAGGCGAAGCAGCTGCTCACTGAGATAGGCGAGAAGCCGGAGGTTACATTGCTCCTGGACAGGCACTCGTACACCTTCGTCAAGGAGGCACTCATAGTGAACGTGATTGTAACGAACCACGGCAAGAATCCAATCAGGAACATAACGTTCCTCCCCCACATTCCCGAGGAACTGAAGGTGGTCGTCCTGCCAACGGAGATAGCCGAGATAAAGCCCGAGGGGTCCAGCAGGAATTCAATAGAGATGGTTTCGGACAGGGCAGGAAGGTACCACATAAAGCCCCTTGAGGTGCTCTATCATGACGAGGCCAATAACAAGTATGTCAAATCGTCAAACCCGGTAATAATCGAGGTCGTTGAGAAAGTAAGCGGGGATTACAAAAACTACCGGGTTGCGATAAGCTCTTACATGGAGTACGCAAAAAACCAGCTTGGAAACCAGAATTACTTCCATGCAGGGGACGGATACAGGAGGGTTGCCGAAACCCAGGAAAGATTCGGTGAGGACGTGGAGATGGAGAAGTCCTACCGGAAAGCCGTTGAGTGCTACCTGAAATACGTAGAAGGTATGAAGGAAAAAAAGAATTCGGGTTTCACTCACTTAAAAAGAATTAGCGAGGCCCAAAATAGTGTCGGTGAGATTTATGAGGGACTCAATAATCTCCCGGACGCGGAGAGATACTTCAAGATTGCTCTGGAGTCTTATAAAAAGACAAAGGATAAGAGTAAAAGGCACTCCGACAAGCTCCTTATTGACAGTCACATGATAGCGATAGATGCTTTCATCTCAAAGGTCGCGGCAAAGGAGCTCATAAAGCGAGGGAAGTATCCTGAAGCAAAGAGATACCTGGATAAATCGAAAAGGAGTTTCGAGGATGCGCTCAGGAAGGGTGGCTGGAATGAGGATGATGAAAAAATCATCGATAAGAACCGGGGTGAGATCGATATGCTGATGGACGAGATTCAAAGGAAGCCCGCCATCTCGTTATCGATAAACTTCCCCAAAAAGGCAAATGCAGGTAAACCGCTGGCCGTAAAGATTTCCATAAAGAACGATTGGGACAATGATGTACAGGACGTGAGGTTCCTCACCCGGCTTCCCGAGAACTTTGAGGTGAAAAAGGCCCCCGACGAGATTCCCGCAATTAAGGCCGGGGAGGTGAAGGACGTCCAGGTTGAGTTAATCCCAAAGAGCGCGGGCAAATTCCAGTTCAAGCTTTTTGATATGACCTACAAGGACGGAAAGGGGCACAACTACATGATGAGCTCCGATGATGTTTCAGTGGATGTTGTGAAATAGATTTATAGTAAGAAGAGGAATTATATCTTAAGATGGCCACAACCCAGGGCGTTGAGAGGGACAAGGACATAAAGCAGCAGTTCGCTCAGCTCTATAATGAGGTTCACAAGGTTATAATCGGCAATGAAGATGTAATAGAGGACATCGTAATCGCCCTGTTTGCCGGGGGCCACATTCTTCTGGAAAGCGTCCCGGGAATGGGTAAGACTGTCTTAACGAACACCATTTCCAATGTCCTTGAGTGCGAATTCAAGAGTCTGCAGGGCACTCCTGATTTGACTGCAAAGGACATTACGGGCGAGATGCGCTATGACGAGAACACCAAGCAGTACACCCTCAGGAAGGGAGCGGTCTTTACCAATATATTGCTCATGGACGAGATTAACAGGGCACCTCCAAAGACCCAGTCCGCGCTGCTGGAGGCCATGGAGGAAAAGCATACCAGCATAGGTGGCAAGACCTATGATTTGCCCGCGCCCTTCATCGTCATAGCAACGCAGAATCCCCTGGAGCAGGAGGGCGTCTATCCCTTGCCCGAGGCACAGCAGGACAGGTTTATGTTCAAGTCCGTCCTCAAGTACCTCTCCACCGAGGAGGAGGTGATGATAATGAAGTCAAATGCGGGCAAGCACGAGCTCGGCAGCGTATTCAACCCAGCCGAGATCCAGATAATCCAGAGGGAGATCGAGGACACCGTCTTTATGTCGGATTCAATCCTGGATTATGTGGTCAGGATTATCGACGAGACGAGGCAGAGGAGGGAGCTCGCAACCGGAGCCAGCCCCAGGGCATCCATAGCGTTCATGAAGGGGTCAAAGGCCAGGGCGTTCATCGAGGGCAGGGACCATGTGAAGCCGCAGGACATAAGGAAGCTGGCGTTCCCGATTCTCAGGCACAGGGTGATTCTCTATCCGGAGTATTCAGATACCGGCACCACAACGGATGACGTGATATCCAAGGTCCTTCAGAAGGTGCAGGCTCCTATGATGTAGGGTGTTATTTGAATATTCCCAGTCTTTTTCCCGCGTCAAGCCAGCCCTCGGCGTATTCTAATGCGGCCAGGGCGTTGGCATACTCTCCGACCTCGTAGAAGTGCTTCGCGTCGTTGTAGTAGGCCAGGGCCATCTGCTTGAATTCCCCTGTGACCTTTTTGAGGTCTATCTTGGAGGGAGTTTGAATCTCTATGTCCCTAAACAGGGGCTCTGCCTTCCTGAGATAATCATCTATTTTTTGCTTGATTTCTTCCATTCTTCAAGGGTCATCTTCGTTGAGAGTATGAATACGTTGCCCCTAAGCTGCAGGAGACGGGACCTCGTTCTTTGCGCCACCTCGGCTGCGATTTCCTTGCGGCTCTTTTCGGTCCTCGCTGCCTTGAGGATTTTCACCTTCAGCGCCTTCTTTTTCTTGAGTTGCTCCTTTATCTCCGCTATCAGATTGTCAGTGATTCCGTTCTTCCCTACCTGTATGCTGTCTTTACTCATTCTTTTTCCTCCTCCTCTCCTTCCTTTCCCTCCCATAGGGGAAGAACATGACCCTGCCGCAGCTCAGGCACTTCACCTCGACCCTTCCCTTGTCGGAATTTGTCCTGCTCCTCGAGGTTATCATGGGCTTGAGATACTTGTAGCAGTACTTGCAGAACTTTCTCTTGTACTCTGTAGGAAGCCGGACCGTGTACTTCATGCCGAGCTCCCGGGCCTGCTTCACGTAGTCGGTGGCAAGGTCTAGGCTGCCCAGCGATGCTGCCTCATCGGCCAGGTTCATGAGGTATCTTATCCTCTCCTCTGCGATTTTCTTCCGCCTCTCCCTTTCGATGCCGTGTCTTCGTGCCATTATCCGGTGAGTGTCTCAATTTTGTTTTTCTTCATGCTGAGAGTGTCCTCGAACCTGACGCCGAATTTCCCCGGGATGTAGATTCCCGGCTCGATGGTGAAGGCCATGCCTGGCTCAAGGGCGTCCTCCGATTTTGGCCCTATGTTCGGCAATTCATGGACGTCGAGGCCTATTCCATGGCCCGTAGAGTGGTAGAATTTGTATCCCCTGTTCTCTATTTCTTTGCTTACAAAATCATGGATGTCTCCTGCCCTGACTCCAGGGTGAATTCGGTCTATTGCTTCTGCCTGCAGGTTCTCTATAAATTCGAGAATGTCTGCAGCCAGTGGATTCGGTTCCCCTACTGGAATCGTCCTTGTCATGTCTGAGTAGTAGCCGTCGACCCTTGCGCCCAGGTCCACGACGACTAGATCTGTAGCCATGACCTTCTTCATTCGGGCACGGGCGTGGATATCGGCTCCATCCGGGCCCGATGCCAGGAGCATCCCGTCCATGAAAGGCGGGGTCTCGGAGCCCGCCTTCCTTATCACATATTCTATATCGGCCACGGCATCCAGTTCGTTTGTCCCGTCCTTGATAATTTCATAGGCCTTCTCCATGCCCTTCTTTGCGATACTGGCGGAATTCCTCAGGAGTTCCAGTTCATAGTCTGACTTGACTGCTCTTAGTCTTTCCACGGTGTTCGTTGGAACCAGTTCGATTCCAAGCTCCTCCTTGCGCCTTTCATACAGGCTGACGAGGAGGTTCTCGACTGCGAGCTTCTTTATGTTGGAGTCTTTGATGTAGTGCCTAACTGCGTCTTCTTCATCAGCCCTTACATCAAACTCGGGGCTGAAGGAATATAGTTCCAGGTAGAGCTCCCTAACCCAGATCACCGAGCTTTCCCTCGATATTAGCACCCTTCCGGTCTCCTTGCCCGTAAGGTACCGTATGTTATTCGGATTCGACAGGAGGATTGCGTCGATTCCCTCGCTCTCCAGGGACTCCCTGAGATTCCCAAGCCGTTTACCAATCTCCCGTTCTATGCTCATTTTTATAGGCGCGCTACGTAGTATTAATATTCGTTAGGTGATAAATATGAAGCCACTAGATGCGTTGGGGGAACTATTAGATAACCAGGTGCTTGTCAGACTCAAGAACGGTATTGAGGTCAGGGGCGTTCTAAAGGCCTTTGACATCCACATAAACCTCGTACTGGATGATGCAGAGTTCGACGACGGTGATGTCGAGAAGAAGTTCAAGACTCTCTTTCTTAGAGGGGACATGATTCTGTTCGTTTCATAAAATGAGTAAGGGAACGCCAAGTTTTGGGAAGCACGGAAAGAAGCACACTCACGTCAGATGCCCGCGCTGCGGGAAATTCGCACTCCACAGGAGAAGGGATATTTGCGCGTCCTGCGGCTACGGGAGAAGCAAGTGTTTGAAGTGATTGGATTCTCGTCAGTAAATTCACTAGTATAACGCGGTGGATTCGCCGGTAAATTCAATAAGTAGTATCGCGAGCAAGGCGAGCGATACTACATAAGATGATCAACCTGTCTGCAGGTTCGGGCCCGTAGTCTAGCCCGGTTATGACGTCGCCTTGACGTGGCGAAGATCGCCGGTTCGAATCCGGCCGGGCCCAATGAACCGCAAAATCGGTTCATATTTCGAATCCAGAGATTCAAAATAAATTGCAAATCTCTGATTTGCAATTCGCTTTGTGCCACGCGGCCGAACATTCGGTTCGGGCGTGTGTTCGGTGCTAATGAAATTCGCTGAAAGCGAATTTGATTTATTGCAAATCGCAGATTTGCAATATCG
>JAHIKS010000128.1 GCA_018897475.1 Candidatus Altarchaeota archaeon | reverse complement strand
TGCCCCTACGAAATCAACATGGGCCTCCTCGAAGTTTCCAACAAGGGAATCCCCTGCCAGGGAGTACTCCTCCTCAACTCAGGCTGCGTCGGAACCGACATAGACCTGGAGGAAGTATTTAACGTCATGGAACTAATTAAGAATGGTAAGGATGAATCTCGATGAAATCCAGAAGAGGGAGGCAGAACTCTATTCTCAGGTATTCTCCCGTCTCCCCATAGCCATTGAAAGGGGCCAGGGCATGTACGTCTGGGACACAGATGGCAAGAAATATCTCGACATGTGCGCAGGAGTCGCGGTAAATTCCCTGGGCCACGCGCACCCCAAGCTAATAGCGGCAATAACCGAGCAGTCCAAAAAGCTAATCCACTGTTCGAACTGGTTCTACACCACGGCGCAGCTAGACCTTGCCGAGTTGCTAATAAAACTCACCTCTATGAAAAAGACATTCATAACCAACTCAGGCACTGAAGCTGTTGAGGCGGCAATAAAGCTCGCAAGGAAGGCAACAGGAAAGACGGAAATCATAGCCATGGAGAATGCCTTCCACGGTAGGACTCTCGGCGCATTAAGCCTCACCCATGGAGAAAAATACAGGAAGCCCTTCCTACCTCTCATTCCCGACACAAAGTTCGCAAAATACAACGATATCGACTCTCTGAAAAACTCCATCACCGACAAGACAGCAGCAGTAATTCTCGAAGCAATCCAGGGCGAGGCAGGGGTCATCCTCCCCGACGACAGCTATCTCAAGGAAGTCAGGGAACTCACCCAGGAAAAGGAAATCCTTCTCATCCTCGACGAGATCCAGACCGGCTTCGGAAGAACCGGAAAGATGTTCGCCTACGAGCACTCTGGCATCCAGCCGGACATGGTCTGCATGGCCAAGGGCATGGGCGGCGGTTTCCCCATCGGAGCGATAACCTTCAGCTGCACCGACTTCGAGGCAGGGGAGCACGGAGGCACCTACATAGGCAGCCCCCTGGCCTGCGCAGTAGCTAATACAGTCATAGAAACCATAATCAGCGACAAACTGGTCGAAAACTCCGCAGCCATCGGAAAACACCTCCTCGACTCAATCCCAGAATCAAGAGGAAAGGGCCTCATGATAGGAATCCCCGCCGATGACGGCAGAAAGAAGGTCATCGAGCTGATAGAAAAAGGAGTCCTCACCCTCTACTCAGGAAACACGGTCAGGGTTCTGCCACCCCTCATAATCGAAAAGAAGCATGCGGAGGAGTTTCTTTCTGCCATATAAAAATAAAAAGGGGAAGATTACTTCCCCAGCACAACCTTAATCGTCCCTACTTCCTCCGAATCATAGTCCTGCATCGCTATCCCCAGCGTCGGGAACATCTTGGCATTGAAGTTGTACTCTTTCTTACTCGTCGACTTCTTGAACGCGTTCTTGTTGAAGGGATGCTCCTTCTCATACATTGATGTCACTACGTCCAACAATCCTGATTGGTTCTCGTTTTTTTTCTTCCCAACACCCACCTTTTCATCTACACCCAGTTTAACCTCCGAATCCTGCAGCAGCGGATTCTGATTAATTTAGGTGGGAAACCATAAATCAATCCTGACATTCCAACACCACCGCCTTCAATACATCTCCACTGCTGACAAAGCCGACAATCCCGTTATCGTCCGCAACGGGAAATTTCCCTATCTCCCTTTTATGGATAATCTTGGCCATGTCCTCTACCGTTGCATCGGGATGCACTGTAACCAGGGAATCCGACATTATCTCCGAGACCTTAACCTCCGCCGGATTCCTCCCCGGGGCGATGACCTTGGCAAGGACGTCGCGCCTTGTCACTATCGCTGAATTATCCACCACCAATGCGCCCACCCTGCAGTCATGCATCTTCTCGATTGCCTCCATGACAGTTGCCTCCCCGCCGATGTTTATCGTCCCCCTAGTCATGACTTCCCGAATCCTCATCGTTTCGTTTCCTCTAATACCCTAAATTTCCTTACCGATTCCTTTGAGATGGTCACCCTGACGACTCCATCGTTCAGTATTTGCACGCTACCTTTCAAGTCGATGATATGCTTTCCGTTTCTTCCCGCCTCATATAATCTCAGCCTGACCATCTTCTAGTCATACGTCCGAATCCTCATCATTTATACCTTCAATGTCCATAGTATAAAAGTCAAAGACGTAAAATGTCATACGGCTAAGTATACTAAATTAACAAAATCAAAACCGATAGCCTGCGAACCAATAAAAAAACAAAACCGACATGCTGCAAATGCAGCCAAAAAACCGCATTTATTAATGTAAGACGAAGTAGTAAATGTAAGAAAAATAAGATAAATCTTAAAATGGAACTTGACATAGTAACGGTGACCTCAAGGGGGCAGATTGTAATCCCCAAGAGTATACGGAACGTTCTGGAGATAAAGAAGGGCGAACGACTTCTGGCTTATGACAAGGGAGATGAAATTGTTCTAAAGCCATTAAGGAATATGGAAAGTAAATCGATTGACATGGAACTGGAAAAGGTTTTTGCGCCTGCATGGAAGATTGCAAAGGAGAGGAATATATCTAAGGAGGATGTCGATGAGGAGATAAGGAAGTACCGTGCAGAGAAAAATAAAAGATGACCCAAGCAGTCCTGGACACCAACATTCTGGTCTCAGCTGCCATAGCCAGGGGCAATGAGTTCGAGCTACTCGAACTTGCCAAGGAAGGCAGATACGAGCTTATCCTGTCAACCGGCATCCTGGAGGAATTTGAGGGAGTGGTATCCCAGGAACGATTCGGTTTTACAAAGAACATCAGAGAAGAAATTATCAACAACGTTATCAAAATAGCCAAAATTGTAGACCCCAAGGGTAAAATAGATGCCATTAAAGAGGACCCGGATGACAACAAAATAATAGAATGCGCACTGGAGGGAAAAGCAGATTACATCATATCGGGAGACAAACACCTTCTGAAGCTGGGTAAATTCCAGGGGATTGAGGTAATAACTACGACTAAATTCTTGGAGCTCCTATGAGATGGACATAGAAAACAGTAAAATCTCGGAAAGTTTGGGGCTGACGAGCCAGCAGTTCGGAATCCTCCTGGGCATCTACAAGCTGGAGTCCGAGGGGAAGACGGCAAGCCCACGAGAGATCAACAAGGAATACTCCCGCACCCATGGAAAGGGCATCCAGCGTTCCAACTTCTTCTCGCAGATGAAGGTCCTGCAGGATAGGGGCCTCATAAAGAGGGGCAGGAGGGCCTCCTACACGGTAGAATTCGAGAACATCAGGAACATTCTCTCCGGAAAGAGGGAGAATCTACAGAGGGAGCTGGAGGAATTCGACAAGATTTCCGCCAGGACGGAGGAATACTTCCGGAAGATTGCATTCGAGTCCACAAGGCCCGTGGTGCATTACATGGAGCACGACGAGCTCTACAGGAGGATCGTGAAGGCACTCAAGGGCTGCGAGAGAGTCTATGCCTCCATAGACTTCCCGACCATAGCCTACACCTATGCCCTTGCAGACGGGATAAACAGGAAGAGCTACCTCGAGATGATATGGGATCGCTGCTTCAAGAAGGAGCGGCTCGAGGTCAACTACCTCACTTCCCTAGACATAGACCTGCCCTTCAACCACGCCTTCAGGGTCTACGGAGACCCCAAGATGGCCTACAAGGAGTGCAGCATAGTCATCGAGCAGCTTGAGAACCAGGTCGACAGCCACGATAAGCTGGACGTAAGGTACCTGAAGAAGCCGCACGGGATGGATGTCCTCATCCCGGAAGACAAGGAACCGTTGGAATTCTTCCTCTTCACCAGGGACGAGCACAAGGACATAGTCGGGGGGATTCATATGCGCTCCCCCGAGACAGC
>JAHIKS010000127.1 GCA_018897475.1 Candidatus Altarchaeota archaeon | reverse complement strand
AGCACGCTGCCTTAATTCATCCAGTAACTCGGTTGGTGTTCCTTCCCATTCGTTCCTTTCAGTCATTATATCCATTATTGCAGGTCCTATTGAATGTCCTTCAATGGTTTCCTTATTCTGCTCCCCCAGTCGTCGCATATAGGCCTGTAAAAAGACATATTCACCATAGCCCATCGCCTGAGCTATCGCCTCTCCCCATTCTGCAACGTCGGCCATCCGTGGCAACCTGTTTATCTTTAGTCCTTCTTTGATCTTCATGGCCTTTGAAAGAGCATCTAGGATACCAGCCAGTATGTCCGGTTTATCCTTGTTGAACTTTTCCCAGAATTCCTTTTCAGTCATGCGCCTATTTTCTGGAATTCTCTCTAATTCGATTAGCATGCCCCGATCCAACAAATCCGGTTTATGTGCTGCAATGTTGATGCCATTCAGTGACACACAACGACGGTAACTATATATGACATCCTCATCGTCGGAGTATAACTCCCGTTTACTATAACCTTCACCTGTTGACGCCCTGCAAAGTGTGTCGCTTTGCCAGTCAGATAGTTTGGTTACATTATCAAAAAATGCGCAGTAGTGGTGAGATAGCTTCTGCACTAACTCATTTTTATCTTTTGGGAAAGTGATAATCAGCAATGATGACGGATCCACCAAACTCCTGATTACTTTGAAGTATGTGGACTTGGCACTGCCCTGTGGGCCATGAAGAATAGGGATAAGATGGGGTATATCTGGGACAAGACAATTTACGATATAGACCAGCGTTAGTAATTTATCGTCATCATTCCTCAAATTAAGGTACTTCAGTATCTTTGTTATATCTCCAGATTTACCGGGCCTTGTTTGTGATATTTGATGGGCATAGCGTCTGAACATTGAGTCTGGATTTCTAACTATCGACCAGCCATCTGCACTTATCCTTATTGCTTCCCATTCCTCATTCGTAAGATCGTAGTAAATCTCATTGTTAATAAGCACTACTCTATTTTGTAGCTCTATCTGGGGACCGTCAAAGTAGGCTATGGATTCCAACACATTTAATGCAACATTTGTTGCTTCTGAACCTGCTGCCTCTTGCTTTGCTTCCCATAGAATTTTCGATAACCATCTTTTGAACTGTCTGCTCTTTAGTGACCATACCTCAAAGTGTTCTTCTACAGAAATCCTTGCATAAGGCTCATGGTACTGATTGTGAAAAAATTCTGCCTTATCTCGGACTAGTTGAATTATGACTTCCGATTGGTTTGCACCATTATTGTACCCTCTCCTTTCTTCCCTTACCTTCTTGAATTTGAATTCATACGGCCTTGCTGGTTTGTAAGCAGATTGTATAGTCTGCAGTAGCTCCTTCTCATCTAGCGGTTCTATGTGGTCGGAATTCCACCCCTTAAGCTTTTCTCCAGCCTCCTCTTCACTCAATCCCTGCTTTCTCAGATATGTCGCCAGGATTAGGGCGGTATTATTCCGTCCTTCTCCTTCCTTCATTCGCAACTGCAACAATTCATCAGGATCGTAAACCTTGCTCTTCTTGAGTTCGATTCCGGCTTTGACTAACGCTGATTCTATCCGTTCCTCCGAGATTTCCTGACTTTCTGGAATTTCTGCAATTCCATTAGTCTCAGATATGAATAGATACTCTCTTCCTTCTACTTTGGATGGTGGAGCTACAACAAGATTTCCCTCACCCCGAATCTCAACTAGGGGTTTCCGCTCCTCTTTCCTTATAAAATCACGATGCCTGAATGCTTTCTTAGTTCTGAAATAAATATGGAATCCATGGGGTGTTTTTACTACTAAGGTTTGCTTTTTCAGTTTCTCTATTTCAGGAAAAATTACCTCAAGAAGCTCTGGGGCATCCACATCTATAACCATCAGATTGTCGCTGATAGAACCACAGAGGATTCCAACATTGTTGGATTCCTTGATGAACCACTTCTTTCTCTCATCCTGAGTTGTTTTCTCGGATTGATATATCTTCCATGTGCCTCCTGGCTCTTTCCCTTTCTTCAGAGGGATTAGATTGAAATTCAGTTGCCTGTACAGACTCAGGAATTCTTCAATGTTTTTCTTTTCCCCTATCCCCCCCTGCTGATTTTTATCTCCAGAACCTATATCCTTATTGTTCATCTTTTGATTTGGGTGCTACAAGACCCTTCTCATTCATTCTTATCGCTTGGAATAAACTCTAAGTATAATCCACTGAAACTGTTGTAGATCCATTGTATTATGTAACGCTCTATGAATTCCTCTACAGCCATATCTTTCTTTCTTGCCTCTCTTTCAATGACTCCAGCAGGTATTGTCGTCTCCCATGTTTTATATTCCTTACTTCCGGCAACTCTAATCCGGTACTTCTTTGTCAGTCCGTTTTTCCTATCAACTACTATTTTTCCATCCATTTTCTTGTGCATTTTTATAGTATAAAGTAATATATTCATAAAACACTTTTTTGTATAACTATTCAACTTGCATAACTGTATGCAATTTATCCAAAAGAATAGTTGTATAGTTTTTTTGGGATAGAAAATGGTAACAACAACTGAGATTTCAGGTGTTTTGGAGGATATTAGAGTTGCTAAAGGTGGGGAAAGAACAGAAGATGCACTGATAAGAGTGTATTTTCATCTGCTGATAAGCAAAGATCAAAAGGATTATCCATACGGTATGTATAACGTGAATGTACTTCTCCCAGTTGACAAGGAAGGTTATAAAGAGGAACTGGAGAAATGGATGAAGTGGAAAGAATTTAAGGAAACATCAGGCAAACGAGGAAAAATGGGAAAGCCTGAGAAAGCGAATAAACCACATACTAGGTCAGTGCAACAGTATCAGAACTTATTGCAGAGATTCGCATCAACACCATTCATTAAAGACCTGCGTTTAGAAGACGGTAAACATTATTATCAAGCAAATCCAGAAGTCATCAATGCATTCATAAGACGATACTCATTGTCGCAATCAGAATATGACTGGCATATCGAGTTAATCAATGATGCCATAAAAAGAGGGGATAAATCAATATTTGAAAATATGAAGAGGTTAAGATTTGAAGAGGCAGTTCTTTACTTTTTATCATATTCTGCAACAAATACTGGGCCATTAATCGGTAGTGATATTGTATTTGCTACATATTCTCTTCTTCTCATTGGTTCTGCTACTGAAGTAAAAAAATGTATGGATAAAGAGATAAAAGATACTAATGTCTCAAATATTGACTCTAATCGATTATCACAAATCAGAAAGATATGCCCCTTCGCTAAAAAATGCAGCTATCTTAATGCATATGTTGATGGATTAGAGTCGGAGGAGGCAATGGACAATTACTTGAAAAAAAAGAAAAAAAAGGACGATGCTGGTGGTGCACTTATATGGTTTTATGCTGATATAATAAAAAAATTATTCCCAATAAAATTGGAGAATTCTTTTGAATTGTACCTGAGGACGCTATCACCTAAAGGGCGTGAAGAGATTATAAATTTCGTTGATAAAGTTCCAGACCACTTTATAAGAGATGTCTATGGAGAAGATAAATGGAAATCCAGAATAAAAGGGATTCTTGAAAAGCAATAGTCATTGAATTCGGCCTTTTCAGTATTGTAGGCACCGCACAGGACTCCGCCTAGGGGGAAGCCCCAGCCTGAATCGTCGATTAGGATTTTATTTTCCATTATTGCAGTGTCTACTTTCCCTATAAAATCCACCCATGTGCTTACAGACATCTTCTTCTGACTCGCAAAAGGCGAAATGCTTGCAGTTTTTCTCAAGGCAGGTGAAACAAATCCTGCCCTTGCAGAATCTTGGCTTTCTCGGGGTTCTGTAGTCTGGGTCATACTCTTTGTTTGGAATCTTTTCTGTCTTGAGTGGATCAAAGCTTATCACTCTGTAGAGGTGCTTGTCCTTTTTCAGGCTGGTTTTTCTCATGCAAAATCCTTCAAGAATTATGTGGCTCCAGTTCATCTTAACTTCGGAAATTGAACGAGATTAGAATATCGGGATCCTTATTTTCTTGGCGTAAAAAAGCAGCTTTGAGTCGATATCAGACAGCTCAAAATCCTCGGGGACAATGCCGGTCCGCTTTAACTCATAGACATCGTTTTCGTTAAGCATCGATAGATGGTTAAGGAGTTCGATGCCGGTCAGCTCGTCCACGCCCGCTAAATCTCCAGGGGTTAGGTCCTCGACATTTTTTATTATTAGTTTTTCCATTTGTATCATTCTTTTAGTCTGTATTTCCCATCCATTCTGACAACAATACCTTTCTTTTCCAATTCCCTCAATACTTTATCTTGGTCATTAACCTTTTCCTTCAATACTCTAACCATCCGTCTTGACTCATTGACATTTTCGGTCCACCACTGATCTTGCCTGCCAACTTTCTTATGAAATACCTTGCCATCCCCTTTTAATTCCATTAGATATATCTTCGCCATGTACCAGTTTAATCTCACGGCATCTGCTATACCGCCAGTAGTGTTGGGGAAGTCTATTGACTCCAGATAATCTAATATCTCCTTCTTTATATCGATTTTCTTCCTTCTTTTTCGTTTTGTCATGTTAGTATATGGTAACTTATTAATATAAGTGAATAATAGTTATTTTTATAAGTTTGAAAGTAATAACTTAAACGAAAGTAATAACCTAAACTAATGAGATTTTAGATATGCTAGGTGGTCTAAATGAAAAGAAACTTAATGGTTTTTGTGTACGGACTTATTATTTTAATGACTATCTGTGGAATTGTGAATGGTGAAGTACAGACAAACGAAGCCCAAGAGGCAAGGATTAAGGAGAGGGTAGCCACGCAGACAAGCCCACAGATAGCGTTGGTCTATATCAGCCCCTATAGCGATTATGTAACTGACGATCTCGATTATCTTGGCTATTCTTATGATTCTTATGACGAAGATAATATCCAGGATCTCTTTTCTAACAATAAAATTTTGGAGTATAAGGTTCTTCTAATCTCTTACTTTGCCGCTACATCACAGCTTTATAGCACCCAAAGCTCGGTTATCCACGATGCCTTTATTGAAAACACTGCAATT
>JAHIKS010000126.1 GCA_018897475.1 Candidatus Altarchaeota archaeon | reverse complement strand
CTGGAGAAGTGCCGGTTCATTACCAGTACGACGTCAATAAGGGGTATCATCCTTATGGGTATGTTCATCGGCTCGTCCATCAGCCTAAGCGTGCTGTCCCTTGCCGTATTTGCGTGGATCGTGCACATGGAGCCGTCAAGACCTATATCCATTGCGACTAAAAGAGTGTAGGCCTCCCCGCCCCTGACCTCACCCACAATGACTCTGTCGGGACGCATCCTCAGCGTGTTCTCGACCAGGGCCTCAGAATTTATTCTTGTCTTACCGAGAACCGAAGGGTTGGCCTCCATGGCGACCCAGTTCTCCAGGAATTCGAAATTCAGCTCCAGCGTATCCTCCACGGTAACAATCCTCTCGTTGTGCGGCACGAACATCGCAAGGGCATTGAGCATCGTCGTCTTCCCGCTTCCCGAGCCCCCTGCAACCAGGATGTTGCACGGCTGTATGCCCATGCCCTCGACACAGAGCCACAGGAACGCCGCCAGGTCTACGGAGAGCGTCTTCAGTTTTATCAGGTCTATAATGTTGAAGGGAACCTTCTTGAATTTCCTTATGGTTACCGATGGCCCGTTTGGAGCCGCAGGAGATACAGCAACGTTCGCTCTGCTGCCGTCCGGCATATGTGCATCCAGGAGAGGGGTCCCGTAGTCAATCTTCCTTCCGCTGTAGTTTGAGAGCCAGTTTATCAGTTCATACAAAGTATCCTGGGAGTCATACTGGATGTTCGTCATGCACATCCCATACTTCCTGTGCACCACAAAGGCCGGGATACCCACACCGTTGACCATAATCTCCTCAAGGTGCTCGTCCCTCATAAGCGGGCCTATCCTCCCATAACCAAGGAAGACGTCGTCTATGATTACCGTAACAATCCTATCCATGTTGTCTGAAGAAATTCCCTTCTCCTTCAGCTGTTTTTTTACATACTCGATAAGGAATGCCTCCTTCTCCTCGGATGTTCTGAAGGACTCTAGCTCCTTTATTATCTCCCTGTAGTTGCTTATCAGTGCCTTCGGCCTTTCCACGACCGATGTCTCATTTTTCGAGAACTTGGGAGACAGGACTATGTACAGGGGGAGGGTGCTCTCCTCATCCCTCATTATCTTCACGTCGCCGTAGGCTTCGATTACTTCAGGCATTCTAAATTAGAATTAGGTTAAGGTGGTATTTAAATTCATTTTTTGGAAAGAAGAACCACTCTACTATCCTCCTTCCAGTCCTTGATATCATAGGAAATATCCTCGGCGAGAATCCTGGAGAACTCCTCTATCTCCTGGAAGCCGGGCATGCTATCCTCCGGCAGTCTCTCTATCGAGCTGCCCACATGCATATAACTCTTGACCTCTATGAAGTCGGGCTGTGCCCTCTCAAGCAGGGGGGAATAAAGCCCCGGCTCAACCAGGTTGAAGTCCTTAACAAGGGTTATTCTCACCACCTTGGTTGTATCCATTGAAGGGAACAAATCAAGCGTCCTGTTGAACCTTTCCCAGCCGTCCGGGATTATCGGATTGCACGTCTTTCTGTAAATCTCCTCGTTCGGTGCATCTATCGAGACGTAGAGATTGGTGGGGAGATTGTCCATGGCCTCGATTCTCTCAGGCAGTGTCCCGTTCGTAACCAGAAAGGTTGTGAAATCCCTCCTGTTGAATTCCCCTATCAGCTCTGAAATCTTCGGATATATGGTCGGCTCCCCCGCAAGGGAAATGGCAGCCTGATTCGGGTCCTGCGCCTCCTTAAACTTTTTCCTGTTTATTCTTTCCGGAATACCGCCAAAGCCGCTGATTAGCTTTCTCTGGGCCTCTATCGCAGCGTCTATTATCTTTGTTGGCTCGTCGAATTCCTCCAGCGTGATGCCCGCGGTCTTTTCGATGTTCCTCCAGCAGAATACGCACTTCTGTGTGCACCATACAACGGCGGGGGTCATCTGCAGGCACCTGTGCGATTTAATGCCGTAGAACTGCTGTTTATAGCAGTGGCCCTCGTCCCGGATGCTCTTCCTCAGCCAGTGGCACACCTTCACCGCTGAATGATTTCCCACCACTTTATAGTGCTGCTTCTGCAGTATCTCCCTGGTTTCCTCGTCAATCATTTTCCGCTTTTTAAGCAAACAAGCACATAGTTAAATATTATTTTTACTGAGATAGAAAAATGGTAACCTATATTATTGCAAGGCAACTTGGTGGAAAGCCGGTCATAACGGTAAGCGGTGAGGAGCTCGGTAGAGTGGACGACATAATAATCGATGAGCAGACGGGGAGGTTCATATCTATCCTCGTGGAGCCACTCTCAGAAGTTGTCAGCAGGGTTTCCTATCCGAAAGACAAGAGCGGCAACCTTTTGATTCCCTACGACGCGGTTAATGCCATAAGCAAGGTTGTTGTTGTCAAGGACTGATTCCTACTAGAGTTCCTTCGATATTCTTATGACTCTTTCTACCACTTCCTTAGCGCTATTTCCGATAATTCTTATCATCGCCTCCTTTCCTTTGCCGCCTCTGTCATAGACTATCTCAGGCACCCTGCTCAGTTTCTCTATGGCCTGAGAGGTGCCCCACTCCATGGTCTTGGTGTCCTTGGGCTGCTTATCCCTTTCGAATTCCGCCATGCTCAGGTTTAATTCTTTACATACGCTTATGATTTTATTTGAGAATTTGATGTTCATTGCCGCTCTCTTCTCAGCATCGAACTTCATCGCCGTCAGAACCACTCTTCCTATGTGGGAGGTCCCACCAAAGTCGATAAATCCTACAGGAACTGCCTGGTCATTGTCCTTCACAACCCTGCCCGTAATCCCGGCGACCCTGTCCAGCCGTTTTGCATTCGGCAGTGCCATTGCAATATTTATTCCAACCTCCGGCATTACTTTGTAGGAATCCGGGTTCGAGACGAACCTGCCGACTGCATCCCCCAGGATTGAAAGAAGTTTGTTCTCCTCTTCCCCCTCTACAGTCCTGCTGAGCTTAATCCCTCCCGTATCCGCAAACCTCAGGCCGGAACCCGGCTGAAAATTCCTGCCAATGGCGGATGTGATGAATTCCTTGGCCCTCTCCACAGAGTCTGGAACGTCCAGGTCCTTTGCAATTCCTGCTGCTATGGCAGCCGAAAAGGCACATCCAGTACCATGAATCTTCGCCCTTACGACATCCCTTGCCGGAAAGTGGAATATCTCGCCATTCCAATGAAGAATATCAGTATAGTTCAGGTGCCCCCCCTTCACGACGCAGTTTCCTATCTTCATGGCCGCGTTTTCCATATCCTCTATACTCTTTATCTCGATTCCTGAGAGAATCCCGGCCTCGTGGATGTTTGGAGTCGATAACTTTGCTATCGAAATCAGCCCCTTCAATTCCTCTATCGCATTTTCATCAAGAAGCCTGTCCCCGGATGTCGAGACCATGACCGGGTCAACAACGAGATTCCTGTAGTCCATGAGCTTTTCCCTAACAACCGAAATAATCCCGGAACTGAACAGCATCCCGGTCTTGATTGCAGCGGGCTTCAGGTCGGAAAGGACGGAATCGAGCTGCGCAGAAATTATGTTTTCGGGAAGGGGATGAACCTTCTGAACGCCCTGAGTATTCTGTGCGGTAATTGCAGTTATAACTGAGGCTCCGTGAAGCCTGAAACGGGAGAATACCTTCAAGTCCTGCTGAATTCCGGCTCCTCCGGAAGAGTCGGAGCCTGCTATTGTCAGAACAGAGTCCATTTATTCCAAACCAAGCACTTCCATACCCACTCCTTCGGTAAATCTTATTGGGTGGATGTTATCAGAGTGCTTTGTACCGCGCATCTTCTGTATTGTCAGATAGCGGCCTATATCGGGCCCGGAGGTCTTATAATCAAGGACCACCACGCCGTCAACAACATAGGCCTGGATGCTGAAACCCGGCTTGCTGTCATCAAAGATATCGTCTATAAGAACGGAGGTGAAGCCATTCCCCTGCAGCCTGTAATTCATATTCAGGATTATGTCCCTGACGCTGTCCCTGCTCTTCACCAGGTTATTCAGGGCCGGAAGGCTGTCTATGACAATCCTCCTTGCGCCAATCTCCTTTGCAGTATCTATGATTATGTCGACAACCTCCTTGGTTTCAATCAGTTCCACTGAGGTTAGAGAGAAACTCCTGTCGTGCGAGGGCTTTGGCAGGTTTATGTCACTCACGTTGAATCTTGATAGGCTGGCGTCAATAACAACCAGTTTACCGACCTCTTCAAGCTCCCGGATGT
>JAHIKS010000125.1 GCA_018897475.1 Candidatus Altarchaeota archaeon | reverse complement strand
GAGAAAACTCTCAAGGAAGAAGAAAGGCTCAAAGAATAGACTAAGGCAAATCGTCAGGCTCGCAAGGATTCACGAAAGAATAACCGACAGACGCAGAGACTTCCTACACAAACTCTCCCACTACTACATCGATAATTATGATTTGATAGCTGTAGAGGACTTATCGGTCAAGGAGATGATAGAGTCCTCTCATAACTCCAAAAACAAAGTAGATTCCGCATGGTCAACCTTCGTTCAGATGCTGTCCTACAAGGCGGAGGGTGCTGGTAGGGCGCTCGTAAAGGTAGACCCAAAAAACACAACACAAAATTGTAGCAGATGTGGAAATCACGTCTACAAGCAGATATGGGTTAGAACCCACAAATGCCCTGCCTGTGGTTTTGTAATAGACAGAGACCACAATGCTGCGATAAACATATTGAATAAGGCTCTCTTAGAGGTAGGGTCGGTGCGACCCGAACTAACGCCTGTGGAGATGAGACCTCTACCCCCCATTAGTGGGGCATGCCTCGTCGAAGAAGCAGGAAACTCCTTCCAGAAACTATAGGTTTTTGGGAGGTGTAGTTCACAGCACACATATCTTATCATAGGACATGGAAAAAATAAATCCCCCCGAACTGGAGCAGGAGATTGGACTCCTCTGCTACAAGTCCAGGACGGATGGAATCGGAGGAAAAATAAAGCAGCTTCCGGAGGATTTCATAGTCGAGGAGATTACGGAGGATGGGGCAGTGCTGGAGGCTGTTGGGTATGGTGATGTGCCAGAAGTTGCTGTTGAAATTCCCTGCTCTAGCGGCGAGAATCCCCCAGCAGGAGAGTTTCTGCACTTCACCCTCCAGAAGAACAACTGGGACACCATGCGGGCCATGAAGGAAATCTCCAAGAGGCTCGGAGTCAGCAGGAACCGGCTCTCCTTTGCAGGCACCAAGGACAAGAGGGCCGTAACGGTCCAGCGGGCCTCGGCCTGGAACATCAAGGAGGAGGACCTCGAGAAAGTCAATATAAAGGACATCCAGCTCAGGGAATTTTCATATTCCAACGACAGGATAGACCTGGGGGACTTGCAGGGCAACAGGTTTGCAATAACCATAAGGAATTTAGACCTTGATGCGGATTCGATAAAAAATATCATTGATTCAATCACCGATGAACTGAAGGCCGGCTTCCCGAACTTCTTCGGTGTGCAGAGGTTCGGAACCACAAGGCCCATAACCCACCTCGTAGGGAAGGAGATTTTGAAGGGCAACCCCAAGGAAGCGGCAATGCTCTACCTCACGAAGACCTACCCCGACGAGCCGGAAGAGACAAGGGAAGCAAGGGAATTCCTCCGAAAAACGGAGGATTTTAAGGAATCCATAAAGAAATTCCCCAGGAACCTCGGCTACGAGCTTTCCATGCTCAACCATCTAATCCAGAACCCGGATGACTTCCCAGGAGCCCTGAAAAGCCTTCCCAAGAAGCTGGGCATGATGTTCGTTCATGCATACCAGAGCTACATCTTCAACCTGGCGCTGAGCAGATACATCACAGAGGGATTCGACATAGAGCGGCTGCCTCTCCCCGGCCATGAAACAGAGCTCGACGAAATAACCGAGGAGATTCTCTCAGCCGAGAAAATCTCAAGAGAGGACTTCAGAATAAAGGGGATGAGGGAATTCTCATCGAAAGGAATGTACAGGGAATGCTTCATCCCATTCGAGAATTTCAGAATCATGGATATTGAAGAAGATGACCTTAACGAAGGCAGCAGGAAGGCAACAATCGTGTTCTCTCTTGGAAAGGGTAGCTACGCCACAACCCTCCTTAGGGAATTCATGAAAAACCGGTACTGGAGCTAACTCTTCAATACATAATCTCCATAGTATATGTACAAAATGGTTGGTGTAAAAGAACTCGAACTGAAGGTTGCTGAGGCGCTGCACAACGACGTCGGCAGGGGCATTGTCAGGATTGACGAGAACTCTATGAAGAAGCTCGGCATAGTATCCGGAGACATCATCGAGATTATCGGAAAGAAGAACACCGCTGCCATTGTATGGCCATCCCACCCCCAGGACTACGGCCTTGACATAATAAGGATGGACGGCCTTATCAGGCAGAATTCTGACTCCTCCCTAAGTGACAAGGTGAAGGTCAAGAAGGCAGAATTCTCAGCCGCGAAAAAAATTGTTATGGCTCCGATAAGACACGAGATAAAATTCGGTGCTGAGTTCGGGAGTCATCTAAAGCAGAGACTCCTCGGCAGGCCCATAGTCCATGGCGACAACCTGTCCATAGGAATTCTAGGACAGGCAATTCCCTTCATTGTTGCAACCACCGAGCCGAAGGGAATAGTCCAGATTCACGATGTAACGAAACTTGAAATCAAGGAAAAACCCATGAAGGTCACCCAGGCCCCCGCAATCCGCTATGAGGACATCGGCGGCCTGAAGGAAGAGATAGCCAAGGTCAGGGAGATGATTGAACTCCCGATGAAGCACCCCGAACTCTTCGAAAAACTCGGGATAACGCCCCCGAAGGGAGTACTTCTCTATGGGCCCCCAGGAACAGGCAAAACTCTCATCGCAAAAGCCGTTGCCAGTGAAAGCAACGTCTACTTCATCCCACTCAACGGTCCCGAGATAATGGACAAGTACTATGGGGAGAGCGAGAAGAAACTTCGGAGCATGTTCGAGGAGGCACAGGAAAACGCACCCTCCATAATCTTCATAGACGAGCTGGACTCCATAACTCCCAAGAGGGAGGAGACGAGGGGCGAGGTCGAGAGGAGAGTCGTTGCCCAGCTTCTTACGTTAATGGACGGCCTGACGGATAGGGGCGATGTCATTGTCATAGCAGCCACGAACAGGCAGGACGACATAGACCCGGCCCTAAGAAGGCCCGGAAGATTCGACAGGGAGATAGAGATAGGGGTTCCGGACAGGGACGGAAGAAGGGAGGTCCTTGAGATTCATACCCGTGGAATGCCTCTCACGAAGGACGTAAACCTGAAGGAGATTGCCGGCTCTACACACGGCTTTGTTGGAGCAGACCTGGCATCTCTTTCGAGAGAGGCGGCAATGAACGCACTGAAGAGGATTCTGCCGAAGATTGACCTGGAGAAGGAGGAAATCCCCGGGGAGATCCTTGATGCCCTGAAGGTGGAGAGGAACGATTTCGTTGAGGCAATGAAGAGTGTTGGCCCATCAGCACTGAGAGAGGTTTTTGTTGAAGTCCCTGATGTTAAGTGGAAGGACATAGGCGGCCTTGACGAGGTAAAGAACTCCCTTAAAGAGGCCGTTGAGTGGCCGCTCAAATATCCGGATGCATTCGAGAGGATGGGCATAAGGCCGTCCAAGGCAATCCTACTATACGGCCCACCGGGCTGCGGAAAAACCCTCCTTGCAAAGGCGGCAGCAAACGAATCAGAAGCGAATTTCATCTCCGTCAAGGGTCCGGAGGTTCTTTCCATGTGGGTTGGCGAGAGTGAAAAAGGCATACGGGAGATATTCAAGAAGGCAAAGCAGACAGCCCCGACGATAATCCTATTCGACGAGATTGATGCCATTGCTCCGAGAAGAAGGGGTGATTCAGGCGCTGGCTCCCATGTAAGCGAAACTGTTGTTAATCAGATTCTAACGGAAATGGACGGGATTGAGAGCCTTGAGAACGTGATAGTCGTTGGAGCAACAAACAGGCCGGACATCCTGGACCCGTCCTTGCTAAGGCCAGGAAGATTCGATTCCAGAATTATTGTCCCTGCCCCGGATAATGCGGCAAGGCTTCAGATATTCAAGATCCATACGAAAGAGATGCCGCTCGAAGGAGTTGATCTTGAGGAGCTTACCTCAAGGACAAAGGACTACTCAGGAGCTGATATAGAGGCAGTCTGCAGAGAAGCGGCGATGATATCACTGAGAGAGAACATAAAATCAAAGAAGGTCACAAAGAAGCACTTTGATAAGGCACTGGACAAGATAAAGCCCTCCGTTTCCAAGGTGGACTTAGAGAGCTACGTCGAGAGCATAAAGGAGGCCGACCACCTAGAGGGGCCGGCATACGGATAAGTTATATATCCAATTCTCCATATTCTTAATTGATACACTTAAATGTCATCACCAGTTCTGGCAGGCTTGGAGAGACTCATATACATTGATATTACAAATATCTTATCCCTATTGGGTGCTCTATATCTATGGCTCACCTTTATAACATTTAGCTTGGTGTCCCGGAGATATTCCAAGACCTTTAAGGAAAAAACACATTGGCAATTCCTTGTACTATTCCCCCTCGGTTTGTTACTATATATAACTGTTCAAGCATATGACTATGGGTTTGGGGGCGGTGTCACTCCCACAGTACGTCTTATCTCCTATTTGCTTATGCCGATATCCGGGTTTTTTGTTTTAATAGCTACGGAAAAATTTGCAGACCTGAATGAGAGATTAAATACAAGAGAATCAAAAAAGAGTCAACTGAAACTTAATTATTTTCTCATACTTGTTCCAGCGTTTGTCGTGCTCCTGATGCTTATCCTTGGAATATGGGTGGGAACACCTCTTCTGACAACCCTAGCGTATATGGGGTTTATATTCCTGGCTATGGCGCTTCTGCGTTATTCACTGATAGTTCGAAGCTGGGTAATGAAAATGAAAAAACCAATGATAACATGGCAACTACTCTTCATTGGAGTAATCTCAATAATAGTCGCTGTTATCTTCCATATGGTGGGATATTCACAGAGTATTCCATATATGGATTCGAATCTAGCTACCTACTATTGGTCCTTCAACTGTAGAACAATTGCTTTCTCATTTTTAGCTATTGGCGGAATTCTTGCATCTATTGGGAGCTGGCTCTTCTATGAGATGAAGCTGCTCAAAAAGTACTAATCCTGTTATAATTCCTCTATATCCAATATAGATAATTCCATGGACTACGAGAGAATTACGAGGGCCATAGACATCAATTCCAGCTATCTTGGAGTCTCGACCCTGCAGCTGATGGAGAACGCAGGACGCGCAATAGCCGAGGAAGCCGGGAGATTCAAGAGAATTGCACTCTTTTGCGGGAACGGGAACAATGGCGGCGACGGCTTGGTTGCTGCCAGACATCTCTCAGCCATGGGTAAGGAGGTAAAGGTCTATATTCTCGATGGGAACAGAACAGAAGCCAACAGCACGAACCTTGAGATACTGAGAAACCTCGGTTCCGTGGATATTGAGGTGGTTGAGGACACCAGCAAACCAGACCTGAAGGATTTCGACCTCATTATTGATGCCCTGCTGGGTGTAGGGATAAAGGGCGAGCTCAGAGAGCCCGTAAAAAGCCTCGTTGATGTGATGAACAAGGCCAGGGCCCCTATACTATCTGTCGATATCCCAACGCCCGGAGTCGAGGCGGATACCACTCTCTCATTTCACATCCCAAAGACCCAGGACGCAAAGGTAGCAGACATAGGAATTCCCAAAGAAGCAGAGACACAGTGCGGCCCGGGGGATGTCCTGACAGCAATTCCGAGAAGAAAAGGCAATGAACACAAGGGGGAATTCGGCAGGGTTCTCGTGGTTGGAGGCAGCAGGGAATTCACCGGGGCTCCGGTACTCACAGGAAAGGCAGCTCTTCGAACAGGAGTCGATTTGGTAACAATAATGTGCCCCAGCTACGTGGCGGAAAGAATTCCATTCGACCCTAATCTAATGGTAACACCACTGAATTCAGAATTTTATCTAGGGAAAGAGGATATCAATCCCATCCTGGAAAAGGAATTCGATTCCATAATTATCGGCAACGGCCTCTCCCAGCAGCAGGAGAGCAAATACGCACTGAAGAAGCTGCTCAGGAACCTCGGGGAGAAGAGGGTCGTTCTGGATGCAGACGCGCTGAAGCTGGTAAAGCCGTCCTGGCTCAGGGAGAACTTCATCCTCACTCCGCATGAAAGGGAGT
>JAHIKS010000124.1 GCA_018897475.1 Candidatus Altarchaeota archaeon | reverse complement strand
GGCTGTAGATGGCGACCTCGTCCATAGAGCCGTTGATTGTTTGGCTTCCTGTTTGGGCACCTATTATTAAGCTTCCGTCACCCGTACTATTCACGGTCCCTATATCATCTCTCGAATCTATCAGCACTCCATTTTTATAAATTTTTGCTGTTCCTGAACTACTGGATGCTGTAAATGCAATGTAGTTCCATTCATTAAGAGTCATAGTCGCAGCGACGTATTTCCAGGCACCGTCATATACATAACAGGCTAAACCAAGACTACTTCCGTACTCACACTCATAGTTGTTCGGGTGTCTTCTTATTGGATTTAGGTTGTCGGAATGAGAGTTAGATGTAGGTTTTATCCAGTATGATAGTGTAAGTTCAGTTAGATGTAAAGACTCGTCATCCATCACAACCACACTTTGATCATTTTTATTAGTCTCATTATTAAAAACCAATCCCGTTCCCGAGATTCCCGTGGTGTAGTGGGGGTTCGTTCCGTTCTTGCTGGAGTTCCCGAGGGTTCCGTGGTTCCCGTAGCCGGATTCATCCGTCACCGTCGCCCCGAGATTCCCATTCGTATCCTCGAAGTGCATGAGGAGGACCGTGTCGCCGAGGAACGTGCCGTTATTTACTTTTGTTATGTCTGTTGCGAAGGCGCCGTTGTCCCGGACTGCGGCTGTTCCTGAATCCCCTTCAGCGAAACCATCAAAGTTCCAGTAGGCGACCAGGGAGTTTGTCTTTGTGGATTCGGATGGCGAGCCGTCGCCGATGGCGGAGCAGAAGACCTCGTCGTGCTTTGAGAATTCGTAGTAAGGAAGGCCGTGGGGGCCGGAGAGGTATTGGTTGCGGATTTCGGAGTTGGAGAGGACTCTGTCATAGATGAGGACCTCGTCAATGGTGCCGTTGAGGAAGTGACCAGGACTAGAAAGAGAAGGCTCAATATTAGAACCTATGCTACAAGCAGTACTGGATGGGATTGCAAAGGTTTCTGAATAACTGTTTTCCTCTACCCCATCAACATAAATTTTTGTTGTGGAACCATCATTTGAGGAGGCTATATGGTGCCATGTTCCATCATTTATAGTAGTGATACTAACTTGGGTTGCGTCATTATTACCGGAGCTTCCATCCCATATACCAATAAATTTTCCAGCAACAAATCTATTAAGATATATTACGTTTGTGTAAATTACATTAGCAATATGCTGAGTGGTATCACTATCAGTGGTTTTTATCCAAAGGCTCGTCGCAGCACTAGAAAAGCCAGTTGCTCCACTTATGGTGCACTTAACCTTATCATCCAGCCCATCAAAGTTCAGGGCTTTGCCGTATCTGCCAGTGACCCACTGCGGCAGAGTAGTTCCATCAGAATTTGAGGGGTTGGAGTCGTTCAGGATTCCATCATTCCCCTTCCCGGATTTGTCGTATGCTATGTTCCCTTCTCCCTCGTCGAAGTTGAGGTAGAGGACCTCGTTCTCTGTGCTGTTGCCGTAGGTGTATTCGTAGAGGCTCTGGTTGTTGCGGTACCACTGGTAGAGGACGCGGGATGTGTTCTCCCCGATGGCCCCGACGATGCAGATGCCGGATGTGTTGGTATAGAAGTCCTCTGAGTTCGTGCTCGCAAGAGATTGAACATAGTCGATGCCGTGGTTCACATCAGCAGCAGTGCTGTCGGGATTGTACCAGTTCTCAGGGGCTGACGCAGAGAGTGTGAGGACCAGGGCTAGGAGGAGGATGAGTACCAGGTTCCTGACTTGTGTTTTTGATGGATTCATTTCTTGATGTTAAACCTCTTCTGAAATGGCGTCAATCAAAGCCCTCGCTTTTTTGAGTGCTTCCTCCACCTCTTCCTTTGATGGTCCCTTCTGAAAGAGGGGGTATCTCGACCCGAAGTAAAAGGCCGTGGATTCCTCACACAAGCCGCGGAATTCCTCGAGTTCGGGGTTGTATTCCACTGCCTTGTCAAGGAGTTCTGCAAGGTCATGAGTTTTCTTGAGTTCCCAGCCCTTCGAGATTAGGTATCCTTTCAGGTATTTCTCAATGGCCTGCTGTATATGGGAGGCTGCTACTTCCATGTTCCCTTCATGTCCAAGGAGTATCTCGACCGTCTGGATGTCTGCATCGCCTTTGGCGAACCAGTCCTTTGGCATGGACGAGTCGTTATTCGCCATATAAGACCTCCCCTTCGTTTATGATTTTTTTGAAGAACTGATCGCCCATGTCCAGCCTTTTCTGGAGTTCCTCGGGCGTGATGACGAACGGTGAGAACGCTATGCCCCTCCTTAGGCCAGATACCAGCCTGCAGACGTCCGACCATCTCTTGTGGAATGGTTTCTCGCTTTGCTTGATGATGAGGAGGTCTATGTCGCTCTCTTCGTCCGGCTTGCCCCATGCGTAGGAGCCGAAGAGGATTATCTTCTCTGGCTTGTAGCCGGCTTTGATTTCATCCACCAGTTTGTTGATTAGGGGTTCTTTTCCGTTCATTTTTGGAACTCCAGACTGTACCAGTTGGAGTTTGATGGCGCCGAGGATATTGAGGTGAGCAACAGGAGAACCGGGAATCCGACCATCACCAAAACAAGCAGCAAGCGAGCCCGTTTTTGCCGAGCGGGAATTCTGCCCGAATCAGCAGCAGCATGGCTCCCGAATTCCGGCTGTGCCGCCCGATTCCCAGGTCCGGTTTCCGTTACCTCAGCGTGTTTTTGTTTTTCCAATCTGTGTTACCTGCTTTTTATCAAATCTGCGTTACCTGATGAGTAGTCTAACGTAGTGCCTAACTTCGCTAGATAGCGGTTTTTGAGCTTGCCGGAACCAGATTCCCCGAAACTGGCACCAAGCAAGCCCACAGGTGACGGGTTTTTTATCAAGTTTCCGTTACCCCGGCTAATTTTGGTGCTGGTTTTGATGGAGACTTTGCCTCTGTCTTTGATGGAGGTTTTGCTTTTGTTTTTTATAGATACGGATGCTTTGTTCGAGGAGGGTTTTTCCCAGTCCTCCCTCACCTCCTGAAACTCCGGGCTGGTGTAGAACCTGTGGGCGCCCTCGTCCAGGACATACATCTTCCTATCCCTCTCCGGAACATCCTCGTGCTTCAGGATTATCTCGCTGGGCTGGAACTCATAATACACCTTGTCATCGAACCACGCGCACCGGAAGTTCCTGAGCCAGATTCCAGTTCTCCTGCTGAGGGCAAGGGCGTACAGGAACAGCTGCGAGATTGGAGTCTCCCTCTCGGCCCCGGGCTTGTAGTCCAGAACATGAATCAACCCGTACCTCATCTGTAGCAGGTCAATGTGCCCGGTGAGCGGCTTCTCCACTCCCGAGAACAGCTTGAGATTATTGAACTGCCAGGGGTAGAGCCAGACGGGAACCTCCACCGCAACGGTTGCAGTATCATTACAGAGCATGAAGTGCTGGATTGCCTCGTGCCTCTTCCTGTTGTCGACAACCCCCTTCAGCGCGAGGTCGGCAATTTTGCAGGCGTAGTTTTCCTTCTCCTCGACCGAGACGTCATCCGCATTCACTATATCCAGCTGCGAGCCCCTGTGGTTCTCGTCGCAGAAGAGTTCGTCGGGACAGGCCTCCGGAATGTTCTCCAGGAATTCCCTGAGAGAGGAGAAGTACTCGTTGATGAAGCTCTCCACCTTGACTTTGTGGTACTTGAAGTTGTAGGGCTGCAGATGCGAAAGAGCGTGCTCGAAGATGATGTCCTCAACAGGCCCCGTGGCCTTCCTCACCCGCTGGTAGGAGGTTATCTTCTCGAACTCGTTGAGCCAGGCGCTTATCAGCTGGGGATACGTCTTGACTGCAAAGCGCTTGTTCACCTTCTTGGCAGCATCAACCAGGTTGCTGTCCGTGTTGAAGTGGGTCATCGCAGCAAGGATTACGTTCGGGGAGTACATCTTCTTCTCCATCCTCTGCTCGGTGAAGTGCCTGCCGCAACTGTTGCACTTGTACTGCTGCAGGGTCCTCCTCTTCCTCTGCCTTCTTCCCTTTTTTATTATGCGGCTGCTTCCGCATTCGGGGCATATCATCTTATGGGTGTGGGAATTCCCCGGCTGAGCACAGGAGAATTCAATAGTGAGAATTTAATAGAATTCAATAGTGAGAATAGTGGGAATCCATCAGGTAGTGATGAAACCAAAGGACTCAGAAAAAGTGGGGGATTAAGGACTAGGGATAGAGTTCCAACTGATGCCTGTTTACTTCTACCAAGGTGGTTCATTCTTGTTAATCCTACTAGCCACCGAAATGACAAACTATAGGGCTTGCCACTCATGGGAAACTCCCGAGGTTTCCCATAAAAACCAACACCACCTGTGGTTTATGATTTCCCGAGCGTGAATGGTGAAAAGAAAGTGGTAGCGAAGCCAAGAGATAGAAGTCCAACTAATGCCTGAATCTTTTTGCCAAGGTGGTTCATTGTGTGAGGGGCCAAAAAAGGCCCGGTGAGTTCCCGAGAATGACAAAGCTGGATAGTTAATAATTTCATTTTATGGTATATATACTTTTGGGTTTTGTGGCGGGGTGTAGTGCCTAACTCAACCTGCAGACAGGTTGATCAAATTGCGACCGAAGGTCGTAATTTATTTGGGTGGAGGAAGGCGACACCCAAATATCACAACGGGGTTGTGGGGCCTCGCTCTGCTCGATATGTGAAACGCGAAGCGTTTCTCATAAATGACGGTTTGGGAAATGCGTTGCATTTCTCAAAAATTGCGGCAGAGCCGCAATTACCTTCGGTCCGACATTCCCCACATACCGCATTACAAAACATGCCTTGCAGCATAGTATTTTCTCCAAGTGTAGTGCCTAACTTTTGCAAAAATCGCCATATTCAACCCTGCAATCCCTAGTAATTGCATATGAAAACACCATCCAAGAACGAAGCCATGAAGGATATAGCCAGACGAACCGAGCTTTTTAAAATAATGAAGGAATTTATGGGATTAGTAAAGGAAGAAGGCATAAGCAGAGAGGATATATCCTGAGAGTCAAAACTTTCTAGAGCATTGCCAGTATCTAACTACGGTGGAAAAACATCACCTCAACCCAAGAAAACCAAGTATTTCTTCCGTGGAGTATACCTTCACCACATCCTGCTTCTTCAGTGCCTTGTCATTGGACCATATCGCACAGTTGAGGGATAGTGCCAGTGCAAAGATATCGATATCATCCCGGTCTGGGGAGATGCTCTTCGCCCTTGAGATAAATTCCTCGTATTCTGAAAGGGAAGCAACGCCCACGAATAGGGATATGTCCTCTAAAACCTCCGATAGTTCGGTATCCGAAATATCCGATTTTTCACAGATTGTTTCCCTGTACTTGAGCAATTCAGATATGCAGAACGCTGGCGTGTTGAGGTCAAGAAGCTCAAAATTCAGTATCAGTTCCCTTGTTTTTGATTCCTTACGAAAGAACGAGAAAAGGACGTTTGTGTCAACCACGAGCTTCATTTAAACCAGCCCAGACTGCTTTAGTTTCTCAAACCTGCCCTGCTTCATGGCCCTGCCGAGTTCCAAACACTCCTTCTCCGTTAGATTGCTGCTTTTGAGCAGCTTGTTAAGCCTTTCCAGCATCAGGTCTCTGGAAAGCTTCAACCGTACAAAGTCCCTGACGCTTTTCTTCAACTCGGCCTTGTTGACCTTGAATCCTTCAGGTATTTCCACAGATATAGTCTCCATCTAAGTACCAGTATAATATGCGTGGTGAGGGCTTAAATAGCTTTTCTCGGTCAGATGTAGTGCCTAACTTTTGCCAAAGAATCCCTCAGCAGTTCAGAGATGAATCCACCAGCATTCTTTATCTCCTCAGAATCCAATATAAGAACAAGTGATGACACCGACCCAGGCTGAAACCGTCAGGTTTGTGATGACAAGGGTAGCTGCTGATTCAGAATATATTCACTAGTAAGCCTTCGGTCTTTTCTCTATTTTAGTTACGAGCACACGCTTATCCTTGTGCTTTACTTTGTATAGGGCTCTGTAGTCACCTATCCTGCATCGGAATACCTTTTCTCCTCGATCTCTACAGATAAATTTTGTATCGCTTGATATCTGTGTAGTAGCTAGTTTTCTTAGCCGGTCTTCAATCCGCTCTTTTAGATGCCTATCCAGCTTTCCTAAGAAATTCAGTGACCTCTGAGAAATCTCAACAGCATACATCTTAAACTAGTCTCTTGGTCTTGCCTTCTTTGAGGTCTCTTTCCGCTTCCCTTATGGACTCCCAGTCGTCCTCAGTCATTATACAGTCCATGTCCACCATATGCTCCCTTATCTCCGCCACTTCCTTCCTCAGCTCCTTTATGTTCTGGTTTATCACATCCAGAGTTACGGTTTCCATCTTTTTTCACTCACCATATAGCAATTATATATTGGATTTTATCATAAAATAGGCTACGAAAGCTGCTGATTCATGATTTCGTCAACCTTCCGGAGCAGCTCTTCCAGAGAGCCGGTGTTTTCCAGTTTGAAATCTGCCTTCCCGCCAATCTCTGCGACGTAGCGCTCAGTCTCCCTGTTCTCGTTCTGTGTGAATTCCTCGAAGGTTATGGCGGATTCTCCCTTCTCCCCTCTGGCTTTGCAGCGCCCGTACCTCACATCGGCAGGGGCGGTGACGTAGATGAGGACGGATGGCTTGAACTTCCGCAGCAGCTCCACCTCGTTCCAGTAGCGGATTCCGTCGATGATGACTATGTCGGAGGCTTCGTTCTTCAGGTCCTGCTCAAAGGCCTTCACTATGACGTCGTCGCCCAGGGATTCCCTGAGTGAATGACCAAGGTTCTGCAGCAGCTCCCGGTCATGGGGCAGATGGAGCCTGTCCAGGATGTCCATCAGAATCTGCGAAAAGCGGTGTTGTGAGGCGCTGTATCTGTCCCTGAGGTGGTTGCTGACGGCTGTCTTCCCGCCGCCTATCTCCCCGACGAGCCCTATGACAAGTTTCATAGATTAATATTTATACGACCAAATCAAAAAAGTAGTCAAAAGTGCGTACCCTCATCATAACCGAGAAGCCCAACGTGGCTGAAAGGATAGCGAACGCAATCGGAAGCCCCCATAAACAGAGGAGGAAGGGCATCAACTACTACCAGGTTGACGATACCTATGTGGCTCCTGCAGTGGGCCATATATTCACGCTGGCCGAGAGGAAGAAGGGCCCCTGGCGCTATCCCGTATTTGACATAGAATGGGTCCCGTCACATACTGCAAACAAGAGCTCGGAATTTACGAAGAATTACCTGGAGAATATAACGGCCCTTGCGAAGGAGTGTGATAATTTCATCAACGCCTGCGACTACGACATTGAGGGGGAGACTATCGGTTTCAACGTGATAAATCACGCCTGCAAACAGGACCCCCTGGCAAAGAATGTAAAGAGGATGAGGTTCTCGACCCTGACAAAAGATGCCATACTGGATGCCTACGGGAAGCTTGAGCCGACCCACAAGGGGATGGCCGATGCTGGCCTGACCCGGCACATACTCGACTGGTACTGGGGCATAAACCTTTCCAGGGCCCTGACGCTGGCCATAAGGAGGGCCAAGGGCTACACGACCCTGAGCATAGGAAGAGTGCAGGGCCCGACTCTCAAGATTCTTGCCGAGAGGGACAAGGAGATTAACGCCTTCAATCCCGAGAAGTACTGGGAGCTCTGGATGCTCGCGAGCAAGGAGAAGGCCAGGGTAAAGGCCCTTCACAAGGAGGAGAAGTTCTGGGACGAGGAAAAGGCTAAAGAGGCCAAGGAGAAATGCGGCAAGACGGCAGTGGTTGCAGAGGTTAAGAAAAGCCAGTTCAAACAGCTGCCGCCGGTTCCCTTTGACCTGACGACGCTGCAGACCGAGGCCTACAAGCACCTCAATATAAGCCCCAAGAGGACGCTGGAGGTTGCCCAGGAATTATATACCAATGCGCTGATAAGCTACCCAAGGACCTCGAGCCAGGTTCTTCCGCCGGCCATCGACTACAAGGCAATCATGAAGAAGCTGACCAGGATTCCGCAGTATAAGGAACTGATTCAGTCGCTGATGGAGAAGAAGAAGCTGAAGCCCCACAACGGCAAGAAGAAGGACGCTGCTCACCCGGCCATACACCCGACGGGGGAGGTCCCGAGGGCACTGCAGGGGGAGGTGGGGAGGGTCTACGACCTCATACTCAGGAGGTTCCTTGCAACCTTCGGCGATGATGCAATAAGGGAGACCGTGAAGATGGAGCTGGACAACAACTCCGAGATATTCATCGCCAAGGGGACGAGGACCGTGGAGAAGGGGTGGCATATCTACTACGGCCCCTATGCGAAGTTCGAGGAGGAGGAGCTGCCCCAGCTTTCCAAGGGCGATGTGCTGCAGGTTGATAAGATAACCCTGGACGGCAAGGAGACGAAGCCACCCAAGAGGTACACCCCGGCCTCCATAATAAGGAGGATGGAGAAGAGCAACATCGGGACCAAGGCAACACGGTCCCAGATTCTCGACATCCTGTTCAGGAGGAACTATCTCAAGGGGAAATCCATAGAGGTGACGCCACTGGGAATGGGCGTTGCAGATACGCTGGATAAGTTCTGCCCCGAGGTGCTGAGCGAGAAGCTGACCAGAAAATTCGAGCACGATATGGAGCAGATAGAGGCGGGGAAGGTGGAGAGCCAGAAGGTCATGGATGACGGCAGGGAAGCCCTCACAAAGATATGCGAGGAATTCGCAAGCAAGGAGGGCGAGATTGGAGTGTCTCTGGCCAGGGCGCTGCGGGAGAAGAGGGACGAGTCCCTGGGCAAATGCCTGAAATGCGAGGGCAACCTGGTTCTCAGGAAATCAAGATTCGGCGGCTACTTTGTGGGATGTGACAACTATCCGGACTGCAGATGCACCATCTCACTGCCCAAGGGGAACATAAAGATTGCGAGCGAGTGCAAGGAGTGCGGCTATTCGGTCCTGACGACGTTCGGCGGGGGCAAGCCGTTCAGGTTCTGCATAAACCCGGAGTGCCCGAGCAAGAAGAAGGGGTAGATGCGGAACAGCCTGAATTCAATAAGTAGTATCGAGCGCAGCGAGATACTACATAAGATGATCAACCTGTCTGCAGGTTGCAAGTAGTTTATATACCTCGATTCCATTAGTTTTAACCATCATCAGGGGCCCGTGGCTCAGTTTGGTTAGAGCGTTCGACTGATAATATTCACGAAGCAGAAATCGAAAGGTCCGGAGTTCAAATCTCCGCGGGCCCAAACCGTCGCGGCCTTGAATTCAACCATTAGAATTCAACCAATATAAAAATAAAGTGAAAGTACCACCAAAGATAAAGACCTATTGTCCGAAGTGCAAAAAGCACGTGGAACACGATGTCAAGCTGGACAGGGTTGGGAAGGAAAGTGGCATGAATAGAGGCAGGCGGCGCTATGAAGCGGTCAAGGCAGGCTATGGGGGCTCCCCAAGAACGCCAAAGAAGCCGAACTACAAGATAGGTAAGAGACCTGTGATACTCATTACTTGCAGTGAGTGCAAGAAGAAGCAGCAGAGAGTCTATTCTGCAAGGTCAAAGAAAAAAGCGGAGGTAGTGTAGAATGAGAGAAAAAAAGGATACAAGAAGCAGGTTCCTAAGGGTGAAATGCAACGACTGCGGCAACGAGCAGGTCATATTCGGCTGCTCCTCGAGCAGCGTGAGGTGCCTTGTATGCAACAAGGTGCTGGCCGAGCCGACGGGGGGAAAGGCCTCTGTGAAGGCCGAACTTCTGGATGAAGTGGACAAGGACATCTGAGGATGAAATTCGAGTTTCTGGAGCATACTGCTGACTTACGGTTCAGGGCATGGGGGGATTCGCTTGATGAGTGTTTCGAGAACTGCGCCAGGGCCATGTGGAGCGCTGTGATAAGGCCGGATACTGTTTCTGCGAAAACGGAGAAGAAAATGGAACTGGAAGCGGATTCTGTCGAGGTTTTGCTGCACGACTTCCTCTCAGAGCTCCTGTTTGCGTTCGAGACCGAGGGGCTTGTCTTCAGGGATTTTGATGTCAGTATCAAGGACAGGGGGCTTTCTGCAGTGGCAAAGGGCGAGAGATTCGACCCAAAAAAGCACAGGATTGAGACCGAGATTAAGGCCGTTACCTATCACGAGATGCTGATAAAGGAGGAAAAGGGGGAATGGAGCGCCACTGTGCTCTGTGATATCTAGCACTTATCCCACCAGGGGACTCTAATTCAGCGCCATATCTCTCTCTTCAGCAGCCCCATGTCGCTCCTGTCGTCCTTTATTGCCTTGGCTTTCTTCCGGATTTCAATCTCCTTTATATTCCTCTGGGGAGACCTGTCCTGCTCAATCCTCTTCTCAAGCTCGTTGCGGATTGCGGTTCTCATGAACTCGGCCCGGGTGCTGAAGCCAAACCTCTTGTAGTGGCGGTCAATCTCTGCTATAAACTTCTCATCCATCTTGAAGGTCACGAGTTTTTCCATTTTATTACATATTATATAATACTTATATAAATATTATGATGTTTCTTATATAATTAGCGGCTCCAGGAGTTCGGACGCCTCTATCACCAGGTCATCCAGGGCAATCTGGTTCTCCCCCTCGGCGGTTATCCGCATGTATGGTTCCGTCCCCGAGGGCCGGATGAGGAACCAGCCGTTCTCTTTGTTTATCTTTACACCGTCTGTATAGTCCGCGTCCTTTATTGTTGATTTTAGCTTTTCCATTATGCCCTGTTTGGAGGATTCCTCGCAGGGAATCTTCAGCCTCTTCATGGGATAGGATTTTATGCTGGAGAGGGTTTCATAGAATTCTCCCCGGGAAACGAGCGATACAATCTTTGCTGCGGTCAGGGGCCCGTCAGGGAACAGATGCACCTCGGGGAAGATGAACGAACCGGAGGGCTCGCCGCCGAAGTCCGCGTTTTCCCTCTTTACTGCGCTTGCAACCACAACGTCGCCTATTGGAGTCCTTATGACCTCCTTTGCCACCGCATCGATTCGCATGGAGGCGTCGACCGTGGTAACAACCTTATCCTTTCCGGATGCAAGGACCGCAAGGAGGGAGTCCCACTCTATCAGCTCCCCGTTCTTTCCGATTGCGGCCGAGCGGTCCGCGTCACCGTCGTGGGCTATGCCTATCTCGGCACCGGAATTCTTTACCTCGCTGCAGACATCCTTCAGGTTTTCGGCGGTGGGTTCGAGGCCGTGGGGGAATTCCCCGGACTTTTCGGTGTTTATCGCGATTACCTCGCAGCCCATCTTCTCCAGGAGCTGCGGGGTCAGGGTGGAACCGGAGCCGTTTGCGCAGTCCAAAAGGACCTTGACCAGCCGGGGAAGGGTTCCCACAGACTTTAGGATGAGGTCCGTGTGCTTTTCGATGTAGTTATTTTCTTTTATATCTCCGGGGGGGCCTTCTCTGAAGCCGCCGGAGTGGAAGATTTTCTCTATCTCCGCCTCTTTCTCAGGGGAGAGGGCCATTCCTGCGGAGCAGAGCTTGAAGCCGTTCCAGTCGGGAGGGTTATGAGATGCAGTAATCATTACGCCGGTGCCGTATTCCTGAGAGGCAAGGGCGAGGGTTGGCGTGGGCACGATGCCCAAATCGACGACTCCGTGACCGCAAGAGGTCAGGCCGGAGATGAGTTCGCCCTTCAGCCTTGGAGAGGATTTACGGGTGTCCATTCCCACAGCGATGTCCTTGTCCTGAGAGAAAGTGCCCACGGCCATGGACAGATTCCTGACGAACTCTGGAGTTAATTCATCAACCTTCCTTCTTATGCCGGATGTGCCGAAGAGTTTTGGGTTCATAGTCTATTGTTCTTTCATTTTTTGGTAAATAGAGTATAGTCTCCTTATATAAGTTTCATATGCCTTGTCGTGCTTGTCTATTATAAGGAACCAGATAGTGTTGCCTTCAATAGAGTATACAAGACGTATGTTTTCAGTTATGGGCTCTCGATAACAATTTTCACCCCCTCTGAGATGCTTTTGCCTTTTCGGGTTCTGTTTTATTTTCTCTTTTTTCTTACAGAATATTTCTAACTCTCTCTTGGACAGCTTGTCCAAATCTTTAAAGAAATCGGGATGTTCTTTTATCACCCACTCAGTCAATCTTAACCCCTCTTCTCTTTAGATATTCGTCCAGTTCCTCCTCGGATCTACCTATGGAAGGGTTAGCTTTTATTTCTGCTATTCTTTTCTTCACCACATCATCCTGATTAACTAGAGATGTAACGTCCTCTACCAGAGTCTCAACATCAGCAAGCACCTTCCTAAACCGGTCCTCAGATAGAGTTATAGTACCCATAACATTAACATATTTGAATAAACACTTAAATTCAGCTTTTCAGCGTCATTATTTAGACCTTTCTTCTCAATCTGTCAAATTCCTTCCTGCTTATCTTTGTTTGCTTTAAAATCTCACCCAGAAGACCTTTTCCCACTTCCTCGTTTCCGTGGACTGGGACCACAGTTATTCTCCCATCAGGGTGCTTGTACCTAGCATGGCTCCCTACTTGATGTATCTTCTCAAAACCCAGTCTTTCCAATACCTTGCAGAGTTTCCTTCCAGAAATAGGAACTAGTCTCATTATCAGACCTCAATCTGCTGAAGTCCTACGAATTGTAGAGGCCGTACTTCTTCTTTCTCGGCCTCTATACACACCTGAATGGCTTCCCTGACTCTCTCCATAACCTCTAAAACGCTCTTACCCTGCGTATAACAACCGGGTATGTCCGGGACCTTAGCCACATAGACCCCATCTTCATCCCGCTCTATTAGTACTGTATACTCCATCGTGTATAGTATATTTCGAATAAATGCTTAAATCAGCTTTTCAGCGTCATTATTCTGGCCAGCAAAGCCTCGAGCTGTATCCTTTCATTAGCTCCCTCCACGAGGTTGAAGTTGCATTCTCCAACGAGGTCGATAATCCTGATTTTGATTTCATCAGGCTGTTCAAGGGACATTACCTCGCGGTTCATCTGCAGCAAAATATCCTCGCCCGACATGCCGTGGCCAAGAAGCAGCTTGTCAATCAGGTTGCGGGCGTCGAGGAATTTTCCTTCCAATGCGAGATTGAGGACGTTCTTGATTTCTTCTGGACGGGCTCTTGAAGCGATGGAGTAGACGTTATCCTCGTCCACCTTGCCCATGGCGGCGGCGGATTGCAGAAGGTTTATCGCCTGCCTCATGTCTCCTTCAGCGACGTAGACTATTGCATCGATTCCGGAATCTGTGTGCTCCACGCCCTCCTTATCCAGGATATTCACCAGGTGCTTCTTTATGTCCTCGCTCAGGATAGGCCTGAACCTGAAGATTGCGCAGCGGGACTGCAACGGCTCGATGATTTTGCTACTGAAGTTGCAGCTGAGAATGAATCTGGCAGTTTTTGTGTAGTTCTCCATGGTCCTGCGCATCGCGTTTTGCGCATCGCTGGTAAGGGCATCTGCTTCATCGAGAAATATCATCTTGAAGCCGCCCTCCATGGACCTTGTCCTTGCGAAGTCCTTTATCTTTGTTCTTACTACGTCGATGCCCCGCTCGTCACTGGCATTCAGCTCGAGGAAATTCCCCCGGGTTTCGCCGAATAATTCCCGTGTTATTGCAAGGGCTGCCGTCGTCTTTCCGACCCCGGCGGGCCCTGCAAAAAGGAGGTGCGGTATTGAGCCGGATTTGACGTAGGCCTTGAACCTGTCGACTATGGCGTCCTGCCCGACAATGTCCTCCAGTTTCTGAGGCCTGTACTTCTCGGTCCATGGAAGTTCCATTTCCCTTAGATTTAAGAATACAGACTTAAATTAACTTGAGTGTGACCTAAGTCCCCTTCCTCTCAGAGGGGGATACAGACCAATGCATCAAAAGATATACAGAATAAACGCCGAGTTTGTATTATATGGGAACTTCCCATATGTAACTGTAGGGTCGGTGCGACCCGAACTAACGCCTGTGGAGATGAGACCTCTACTCCGTCCCTTGGGTGGGGCAAGCCTCGTCAAAGAAGCAGGATATGTGAAACGCAAAGCGTTTCTCAAATGGGAAATGCAGCAGCATTTCTCATTTATGATGAATTGCACAGCAATTCACCATATAAATTGCGACAAAGTCACAATTAGCTCCTTCCAAAGCTGTAAGGCGTTGGAGGGTGTAGTTCACTAGACTTGATAAT
>JAHIKS010000123.1 GCA_018897475.1 Candidatus Altarchaeota archaeon | reverse complement strand
ATGAGGATGATTCCGACCAGGGAGCCAAGGAGGCATCTTCTGGGAAGCGTGAGTTTTCTCTCCATAAGGTACGAGAAGGAAACCGCTATCAGGCCAAGGACCGCAAAGTATACCCCTAACATGGTGAAGGAGTCGGCCAGGTAGCTCTCAGTTATTTTCTGGAATTGCTCGGTAAACACCTTCTCCGGCTGGATTGCCCTCGTGTCGGCAGAGGGGTTTGTATTGTATTGCTCAACGATTACAACCGATGAGTAGTATATCCACACAGGGATTGAAAGGAGGATTACAACCGAGATTGCGTAGGGAATCAGGTTCTTACCTATCGCCTTCAGCCTCTCAAGCGGGAACATGAAGAGCATGGGGAGAGCTATGGCAAGAAACGGGTACTTTGTAAGACCTGCAAGGGCAAGGAAGATGGCCGTCAGTATGAGGTGGCTGTTCCTGTTGGAGTCTCTCCAGAGCATAAAGAGATAAAGTGAGGTAAGGGCGCAAAATATACCTACATTCACAAGCTGGACGTTGTGGCTGAAGAAGACCAGCAGAGGGTTTATTGCCATGAGGAACGCCGAGACGATTGCAATGTCTTCCCTCTTGAATATCTTCCTCACGATAAGGTATGTAAGCGGAATTGTTGCGGCATTCAGCAGGATTCCGACCAGCCTTGCTGCCCAGAGCTCGTAGCCGAAGAGCATGAAGGCGATCGAGACAAGGATGGAGATTGTTGGTAGGGTGTCGGAATGGGCCCCGGAGGGGTCGCTACTCGGGGACGGATAGTCCCATGCAGGAACAAAGAACCCGTATTTGAAGAAGCCCTCCCTTGCGAAGTTCCTTGCCTCGCTCAGATAGTGGGTCTCCTTCCAGTTGTGGTAGCCGATAACCGGATAGTCCATGTGATAGCTCCGGAGATAGAACCCAAGGAGTATGCAGCCGATGACAAGAATAACCGCCGCGTAATTGAGCTGGTCGGCCTTCTTCTGGCCGGCCTTCCCCTTCCAGTAGTGGTTGCCGTCAGTCTCGACTAGGCCTGAATCCCTCATGGACTTCAGCTCTCTCTTCAGCTCCTTCCTGTTGGCATTCAGCTCAGCCCTCAGCTCGTCCGGGGTCTTCCTCTCTTCCAGGGCGAGAAGGATTCCATCTCGGTCCATTACCTTAATTAATGGTTCTTGGATTATTTATGTCGGAATTCTGAATCAAATTCTTGCGTAGAGCAGTTCCCTGCCCTGATTGCGATGTCGTGTAATGATGTTCCTAATGACGCTCCTTCGGAGCGTGATTTCTGACGAATACTACGCTCCCTTTGGGAGCGAGTAACTGACGAATCTTCGATTCGCCAGTTCTTCGGATTCGTCAGATCGCAACGTGATTTTTCCCACTCACTTTGATAAAATTTATGATCTTGCTGGAATCCCCCTGGTTTGAATTCAAAGCATCAGCGAAGCAATCCTCTTGATCTCCGGGTTAAGGATGGCTTCGAGTTTTGGCTTGATCGTCCTTGAGAAATACTCCTTCTCGGTCTTCGTGAGAGTTTCCTGGTTCAGCTTTTTTAGGAGAATCTCTCTCTGTTTCTTGGAGAACAGCCTTGAAAGCTGGTGCCGGGTTTTCATCTCAAGGGAAAGACCTATCTTCTCTGAGAGCATGTCCCTCCGTTTTTGTAGCAACAGATAGTTTCTGAAGTTCTCCCGCAGGCTTCTGGCGTTTATTGTCAGCTTGGGTAGGATTTCTATGTTCCCGCCCCTGGAGAATTCTGTACTTAGCTCTGGGATCTCCCCCGTATATCTTAATAGTTTATCCTGCAAATCCATTGCTATGCTCTCCTCTCTATAGAGCAGGAGTGTAAGATAGAGTATCCCACTTGTCAATCTTTTTGGTATCCTCCCGCTCATGGCTTCCAGATTAAGTTCTTCCGGTGCTGTGTTCAGCAGGATTATTGGTATTGCGTAGATAAGCCTCGGCTCGCCGGATTTTATGATGTCCGGGATAAGCTCCTCCGGAGATTTCTTTTCCGTGTGCATAAGACCATAGCCATACCTCTCCAGCTCCTGAATCAGTTCCTTCCTTTTTAGGGATTCCATTCTTCGACCTCCTTTAACAGTTCGTCCCTTATGTGAGCTATTTTTTTGGATTTCAGTTCACGAAATAGCATCAGGATGTTCTCCTTTGCATCCTTAACTAACGAGAACTCCATAGTTCGTCTATATCTGTGGAACAGTTTTTCCGGATTGATTTTCCTGTTTTGAAAGACAGTTATTATGTCGTCCATGTCTTTAGTCTCGGACCTTGCAAGCTTGCTGATGATCAGATCATAAAGATTCAAGGCCTTCAGGGAGATATGCTCAAATTCCTTAATCGGAACGGAATTCTCGATTGAACTCTCAGGAAGCTGGACGCAGAAGATGTAGTCCAGGTCGCAAAGGTCGATAATCAGGCCATTAGGGGATATCCACTTATTTCTGTTAATCCTCTCGAAGTCAAGCTCCCTAAATAACTTCCTTATCTTCTGCGAGTCCTCCTCTCTGGGAAGATTAAGGTCTATGTCTAGGGTAGATGGCTTAAGTTCAAGGAGAGTCAGGGCTGTGCCGCCTATGGCAATCAGATAAACCTTCCCGGAGATGTAGGGGTCAATGCTTCTTAGCAGCTCTATCAAATCCTTATCGGTTACTTTTCTCATTTTAATACAATTTTTGTATAGATATATACAATTATTGTATCTAAAGTATAAAAAGGTGTTTTGGAGTGGACGCTGCGGAAAGCAAAAATTCCGTCATGAATGAGAAGGTAAAGGAAAGGCTGGATGGGAGTATCCAGACTATATTTTTACCATGAACGAGAATTCTGATTATTCCCTGCAAAAATTCACCTGAGGGAAATTCTTTAAGGTGAGAATTCACTCCGCAAACTAGCAACTAGCACGCTCCAGAGGTGCACGTTCACATTCCTGAATTGAACCATTATAGTCCCCACCATACAGGAATCTTT
>JAHIKS010000122.1 GCA_018897475.1 Candidatus Altarchaeota archaeon | reverse complement strand
TTCCTTGCCCTCCATGAATGAGCATATGATGGCTTCCGTCTCCGAGATGTCTTCTCCCGGCTTCAGGATCCTATCCAGTTTCTCTCTGCATAAATCCTTGTCGACCTCCAACTTAGCCATCATGCCAAGGTCATATAGGTCCCTGAATTCGCGGCGGTTCTTAAGGGCCATTATTTTATCGACAAAGAGATCGCTTAATGACAGGCGCTTAAAGAACAGCTCCTTCTGATACGGCTCATACTTCTGAATCCTTAACCTGATGCCGTCTTTGTTCCACTGCATTGCATAGAGGGTGTGCTTTAGATTTATCTGTATCAGGATGTGATTGAAGATTCCCTCTATTTCACTCTTCTCGACTAGATTTCCCCTGTATACGAGCTTGGATGGTCCTGAGGTGGTCTTTGAAGGGAATACTCTTGCAAAGGTAATAACGCCAGAGTTTCTGTCGTAGTATTGCGGATAGATTCCACCATATGTCAGATTATTGGATGTCTCTCTAAGCAAATCCTTATCCTCAAGTTTCCTGTTCAGTTCAGCAATTTCACCGAGAATCGCATTGGTTGACCTGTCTTTTGTATTGATGTTGAAGTCAAGGTCGATCGAGAATCTCTGATGGTCCAGGGGGAGGTATGTCTGAACGCAGGTGCCGCCCTTGAAATAAAGGTCCATCCCGGACAGCTTCTGCAGAATGAATAGGGTATCGTATGCCCATATCTCCTTCTCGAAGTCTCGTGGATTTACTCCCCCCTCCCGAGAGTATTCCCTGATCCTTTCTCCATTGAATGCCCGTTCGCTCCAGAATAGGCTAGTGTCCTCTGGCATTTTCGGCTTTCTTTATGCTTTTCAATACCTTCTCAGGCACATTATTCCCCTGAAGGTAGTCCTTCAGGAAAGCAAGGATTCTCCTCTTTCTGCCCATCTTCCCTAATTTCTCCTGGCTCAGGCCATGGTCCAGTGCCCTGAAGGCGTACTTCAACAGTTCCTCGTCATCCGAATCCAGTTCCTCCAGGATGACGTCCATGCCCGGCAGATTCGCATCTCCGTGGAATTTCATTCTCCTGACCGCACTGCCCGCTTTCCTCACTACGACCAGGTTCCCTCCTTTGAGCGCGTCCGCGAATATGGCCTCTTTATTGCAGTGTTCGGGGAGATTCTGCGGCAGGATTATGGCATATCTGGCCATTTCCTGAACCAGTTTTTCCACAAGTTCACGGTATCTGTTCCTGGGCAGGGCTATGTCTATCCTCCTTTGAAACATGCCGTGGTCTTCGATGCCGTGCAGGAATAGCCCGGTATGTCCTGTGACATAGTAGCCTCTCCCAAGTGCCAGGTCTACCCCGGCCAATACGTCGCTTTCTCTCCTTTTAGTCTCCAGCGCGTATCTAAATAGCTGCCTTCTCCCGGCCCCCGGTATCCACAATAGCAGACCCTTCCCGGCCAGCTTCCAGCATATACCCTCTGCTTTGTTCGGCCCGACCCCCAGCATTTCGGCAATAGCGGTGATGCTCTTCCATTCCCTAACGTGTTTCAGGGCGTTCAGCACGTCTTCATCCACCCCCGTTACCACTACTTCCATACTATAATTAATGGATTACATATTTAAATAATTATGGATTTTCAGTAATCCTTTAAATATGTGGATAGCTGGCTGCTTGACGTCGGTTGATAATTCAGCCACGAAGTCCCGGGGAATTCGCCCCTCTCTGGCCGGTGAGTCCGTGCCGGCTGAATTAAACGAATTATACGCGGTGCTGCATAAATACGGAGGAATTCTAATTGTTAAGTGCGGGGGGATTCGTGCCATCCGAAGCAGGTTTTACGACAAAAAAGACTTCGACATGATAATGAAGTACTGCAGCGAAGAATTCAACTTCGAGCTCATGATGGGGGAGTTTTATGTGAGGGTGATGAAATCGCCTTCAGAACCCCATGCATAAACCTGCATATTGTTTTCCGCCCGGAAACCATTTTTCTAAAAACTTGACCGTCACAATAACCGAAAAGTTTATAAACATGTCCGTCCTAATAATCATATATGGACATGAGAGATATTAATCCTTGGTGGAAGACCTCCAAACTGGAAGGGGATTATGGTGCATTCCCCCGGAGGGAACTATTCGACGAGATCGCCCCCTATGTAAAAGAAAGGCAGATTATAGCAATAAACGGTCTCAGAAGAACCGGAAAAACCGTACTTATGCATCATATCATCGGCTT
>JAHIKS010000121.1 GCA_018897475.1 Candidatus Altarchaeota archaeon | reverse complement strand
TTCCATCGAGGTTCTGAACAAGATGGGAGCTCTCGAGGAGATAGTAATCTACTGGTCTGAGAACAACACGCAGCTTGCTAACGACACCGCAACCTTCTATCTGGAGCAGTTTATTCCGGAGAAAATGGGCTACAGACTTACCATAGGCAACGACACAATATGTGAGGACCAGCGGATTATGGAGGCAGAGGCTGTGGAGAAGACTAAATCGACCAGATTTATGACTGGATACGGGCAGGAGGTAAACACAAGCAGCGACTATATTACAAGGGCGTGGTTGCTGTATAATGATACCGATAACAACAAAACCTACTCCATTGCGGACGTGGGCTATGGAGCGGAATTTAAACATATGGTTGGCTGCCAGTGGCGTATCGAGCACATAACTAAAACACTTACCAACGAGAACGTCACGGTCAGAATCCCGGAGGGCTATCCAGGAAGTAACGAATGCAATTACACCGGCGCGGCTCACTCGGCGCCAGGGATGGACGATGCACTCAATGCTGCGATATACCGCATTGTAAATAAATCGGATACTGACAATGACGGCATAATGGACCTAATAGGTGGCATGCCTTTCAACGAGACCTCAATGACCTTTAAAACCTCGAACATTACAACCGGCACCACGACACGTATGACAGAGGCCACGCTGATTCTCTGGATGAAGTAGCATATAAAAAATGAAGTATTCGCAAGCAGCATACGGAAGAATTTTCGTAATAAGGCTCGAGGATGGAGACATCCTGCATGAAAAGATTGAGGAATTTGCCTGTGAAAAATCCATCAAGGCAGCCATGTTGATAGCGGTGGGAGGGGCAGACACGGGCAGCAAGTTGATTGTAGGCCCGGAAGAAGGAAGAAGCAAACCCATCCAGCCGATGGAACTCATCCTGGACGGGGTCCATGAGATAACCGGCACTGGCACGATTTTTCCAGACGAAAAGAACAATCCAAAATTGCACATGCATATTGCGGGCGGAAGGGAAGACTCCACTAAAGCAGGCTGTGTAAGAAACGGGGTTAGGGTCTGGCATATAATAGAGATTATACTGCTAGAGCTTCTGGATACAAAAGCAAAACGCGTTATCGATGATGAGACTGGCTTTGAACTTTTAAGGCCTTAAATCTATTCCACGTGAACCCTCTTCAGGTCTATATCTCCACCAACGAGCCTTATGAACTCCCTTGTCGACCTCTCCACGTCCTTGGACTGTGTGATGTATCTGCCGACAATGATTATGTCTGCACCCTCCTTGAGAGCCAGGGGAGCAGTACTTGGGTCTATTCCTCCGGCAACTGCAACATAGAGGTTGGGGAATTCCTTCTTTATCTTGCCTATCTGGCTCCACTTGTGCTCCTGGGTCTTCTCCGAGTCGATTGCCCTGTGCAGTATAACGACATCGGGTAAATTCTTCAGGGCTTTTAATTTGACCAGGGGGTTATCGACATTCATTGTATCGATGAATGCGTAAATACCAAGCCTCTTCGCCTCGTAGATGAACTTGTCCAGCACCTCATTGGTTGCCAGTCCGGAGGCTACCACCGCATCGGCTCCCTCATCAAAGGACATGTCAACCTCAACCTGGCCGACATCCAGGGTTTTCAAATCAGCTATCATGAAAGAACTCTTTGCCACGTCCCTGAGCTCGGCTATTACCTTAACACCGTACTTCTTTATCAGGGGAGTTCCTGCTTCAAGGATAATCTTGTCGCTTTGCGGAAGCTCCTTTATAACCCTCTTTATGTATTCAAGGTCCGGGTTGTCAAGCGCTATCTGCAGATAAGGTGCGTTCCATTTCGGCAACCTCGGCACTTTAAAGCCCATTATCGGATGAGTCGCCCTGTCCTTGTCAAACATAATCTTGTCCAGGTTCGGGTAATCTCCCAACGCCCTTTTCAAAGCCAATTTCGTTGCACCGTAATTATACTGGTAAATCTTCCTGAAGTCCTCCGCCTCGGGGTGAATGAAGACAGAGCAGATTATCACCCAGTCATCCACCTTGTCCCTGGGTATGATTCCCTCCTCAACCGCATCGGCAACCGCCTTTGCTACTCCGGCCTGCGCAGGACCGAAAATCTTTGTGACGTCCTCCATGTCATTGATAGTGACTTTTGGAACCACAACGGTGTATGGCTTGCATGGAAGGTTCGGCCTTATTACCGAAAGAAGAGGGGTATGCCCTGCAGATAATTGTGAAAGGCTGTTTGCAAAGGCCTGTCCGACGATGCCCTCCTTATCACCGACCATGATGTCGATATGAGCAACCTCGTTTCCCTTTCCAACCAATGCTTCGCCAATTTTATACATCGTATATAGAAATTGGGATTAGTATTATAAAACACTCAAGGGGTTATTTTACCTCATGCAAAATCACACGGTCCTGTGCTTCAAGGCCTCAACGGCAGGAAGCTTGTATCCCGCAAGAAGGCTTATGCACGCGCCTCCCCCTGAGCTTATGTGGTTGATTTTGCCTTCAACATCAAGCTCCTTTGCTGCAGCCACGAGGTGACCGCCGCCAATGACGGAGAAGCCCTTAGAATTCGCAATTGCCTTTATAATCTCCTCGGTGCCGTAGGCGAAGTTCTTTTCCTCGAAGATACCCAGTGCCCCCTTGGCAAAGATGGTGCCAGATTTCTTTATTATGTCGGCATACTTATCCACGGTACCCTTTCCGATATCGCTTATCTTCAGATTCCTGGGCAATTCACTTACCGGAATCTCCAGTCTCTCATCGTGGTTGTCCAGTGCCAGGTCAACAGGAGTTATGACATTATCCTCATGTTCGGAGAGAATTCCCCTCGCTATGTCAATCTGCTCCACCATTTTCTTGCCCCTGATGAATTCTATGGTCGGCTCTCCAAGCCTGTAGCCCTTTGCTGCCAGGAAGATGCTTGCCACCACCCCACCGGTGAGAATATATTCGGTGCCGTTCTCAAGAGCCAGCTTTGCGGCCCTTATGGAATCATCAGCCTTGGTCCCGCCAAGAACAAAGGTGACTGGCTTCTTTGGGCTCTCCATTATAGCACCAATTGACTTCAATTCCTTCTCCATGAGCCTTCCTGCTGCCGATTTCATAACGAAGGGAAAGCCGACCATCGAGGGCTGGCTTCTATGGGCCGTTGCAAAGGCATCATTTATGTAAATGTCCGCAACCTTTGACAGCTTCCTGACGACATGGGTTTTAACCTGAGCGTCAGCAGGCCCGTTAATGACCTCCTCAGAGTAGAAGCGAACGTTCTCCAGGAGTATTATCTCGCCAGGTTTCATCCTCTCTATCTCCCCCCGGGCGCAGGAGCTGAACAGTGAGTCTACATACTTTACCTCATGGCCGGTTATCTCTGAAATCCACCTGGCGTGGTTTTCAAGCGTTGTGAAGTCTGCCTCACCCGGCCGACTCTGATGCGCTATAAGAACAAGCTTTGCCTTCTTCTTCACGAGGTCTGTTATGGTATCTTTATGGGACCTCACCCTCCTATCGTCCAGGAGCTTTCCGGTCTTTGGGTCAATGGGCGTGTTTATGTCAATCCTTACAAGAACAGTCTTTCCCTCCACCTCGATGTCATCCAGCGTAAGAATGTCTTTCATATTGACTCATTATCCTATAATGATAAATTATAATGGAGGAAATAAATAGCGATGCTGGATTTTGACAGGACGTTCTCAAGGAAGAAGGGACAGGCAGCCGTTGCACAATTCATGTTGAAGAATGCCATAAGGCTATCCGCGGAAGGAGAAATTTTTATCGGAGACATCGAAATCCCCCACACATCCATTGCCAGAATTCTCGGCGTTGACAGAAGATTAATCGGGGAGACGATTAATACGATTCTCAATAATGATAAATTTCGAAAAATCTTTTTAAACCTGAATTCCACCCTCCTGCTCAGGGACGTTGCCCCCGAGCTAGGCTTCGGAGCCATCGAGATTATCCCGGAAGATGCCGCATCCAAGGGAATCATCGCATCTGTTTCGGCAATCATAGCGGATGCGGGAATCTCCATCCGTCAAATCACGACTGACGACCCAATGTTCAAGAACGCCGAGATGTCAGTCGTTACTGAGGAGCCATTGCCCAGAGAACTTATAGATGAGATTCTGAAGCTGCCAGAAGTGAAGAAGGTTATCGTCATCAGTTGATTACATCCCCTTGCACATCTCTGCAATTCTCCCCAGAGAGGATTCACTACCATTAACTATCAGAACATCACCCTTGCTCAGTTTTGTATTCTTCCTTGGGTTACATATCCAGCTCTTTCCTCTTCTTATGGCCCTTATGTAGCTGCCAAGCTTCTTCGAGATTGCCACTTCCCCGATGGTTTTACCATCAAACTCTGAGCCCTTCTCGACCTCGATCTTATCCACCTGCTCCTCGACCTCGTCCAGAAAGCTCTTGTAGATTGGGTGGTCTCCAACTCCTCTAAGAACAACGTCGACTATGTCATCAGCAGCATTGGATATCTTCTCGGCTGAATGAGCCACATGAAGAATTCCCGACAAATCCGCAGCATCTTCAGGAGTCCTTGCAGAAAGCATAAGAAGGGACTCTATCTCGTACCGTAAGCCGTCCATCTTCACCTCAAGCTTCTCAACCTCCTCGGCAATAACCTTGGAATTGGTAAAAAGCGCAGAATAAGCAAGGTCAATCATCAGCTCGGATGTATCCTTCATCTCCACCAGAACCTCTTTGACGGTCCTCTTTTCGGAGATAGCATGCTCTACTATATCGTCAACTTCCTCTTCTTCCATTTGATTGTTAAATTAATATTGGGAAGGGTATCTAAATAAATGGCAAAAAGCCGACTAGTTTTATTGCAAACAGCAGGCAGAGGACCGTTATTATGTCCCCAACCGTTGATACTGAGGGCATCAGGATATTGTCCGGGTCAAAACCGCGAGCGAATGTCAGTATGGAAAGGAGAACAGTCAATGCGGTAAGAATCACGCCCGCAAGTGTCCCGGCTATTAATGAGATTAGCGTTAACTGGATAATGGAGGCGGTATCGGAAAATCCGGCAAAGATGTATGCATAGTAGGCGATTATTCCGAGAAGAAATGACATAACAACGTTGAGAATCATAGAAGCATAGATGTTGTCAGCGAGGGGTTTGTTCCACTTCAGCTCGGCATCAATCAGACCGAGATGAAGGGCTGAGGCAAGCCTTGAACCCAGCACCCCGGAGATGTTTCCCCTGAGCCCAAGGATAGCGGGCAAAAGCACGAGAACCCCGGGAATCTTTGTGATGTCCTCCTCCATATCATACAGGAGAAGGCCGGCAGTTACACCTCCAGCTGCGCACAGGATAAGTATGGGGAGGCTCTCCCTCAGGATCTTGTTAATGCCGGAGGTCATAGTAATGGACAAATGACACCCCTGACTTCAGTCAGGGGAGGAAATTGCCACTCTCACCTCCTTGTTTTTCACTTTTCCAGTGCTCTCCCACAAAGTATTTGGCGTGGTCGGTTAGATAGTTAATCATGGTAAGCCTTACCAAAACCATACGAATACCCTTACATGAACTCAATAAGGGGAAATATGAATCCCTCCTCACTACTATTAATCGCTATTCTGAATGCATCAACTTCCATCTTGACGGTGCCTTTCTCTATGCCGATTCCAAGCAGGAGTTGCACGAACTCTGCTACCGATGTGCCAGACTGGATGGTCTCTCCGCCAACCTTGTTCAATCGGCAAGAGACCGCGCCCTTGAAATGTATCGGAAGGGATGTACTCATACTAGCAACGTTCCCCTTCGCTTGAACCAGCGAATCTTCAAACTCGTTCTTCGTGATGATGGTCTTAATCTTATTGGTATCACAACCATTAATTGCAGGGTATATGTGCCTCTCCCACCGTATCTAAGGCCTTACCAGAAGCGGCATCTAGAGGACATAACTTCTGGAAAGGCAACCTGCAACTCCGCCGAGCTTGTCAACAGAGACGGCGACCTATGGATCCACCTCTTCGTGAAATACGAAGTTGACAAACCTCACTATCAACCCAAAACCATTATCGGAGTCGACTTGGGAGTATCCAAGCTGGCAACGGTGTCCGCTCTTAGCAAGGATGCAGTGAGCAACGTTAACTTCTTTGATGGCTCCGGGTTGAGATTTAAACGGAAGTGTTACAAGCGAAGCCTGAGCGAGTGGCAATCCAATGGGAATGATGCAATGGTTAGAAGGTCGAAGGGCAAGATATCGAACCTTTCAACCTATCTGAACCACTGCATCAGCAAGGAGATTGTTTCCCTAGCGGAACAATTCCCTAACCCAGTGATTGTAATGGAAAAGCTCACCCACATAAGGAAGCGAAACTTGGGCAAGCGAATGAACTACGAGCTTAACTCTTGGTCTTTCGCCCAGCTCCAGGGTTTTATCGAATATAAGGCTATGGAAAAAGGCATTCGAATTGAATATGTCGGGGCCAAACATACCTCACACAGGTGCAGCAACTGTGGCCACCTCAACAAATCGAATCGTAAAGACCAAGCACATTTCAAGTGTTTGGGGTGTGGTTATGAAGTGAACGCCGATTTTAACGCTTCCGTTAATATTGCCAAAGTCTTCCGTGAGGGAGCACCCTCCCAGCCTATAGGGTTGGGTGGATAGGGCGAACTAAACCGCCCTTGTTCTGGCTTATGCCTGAGCCAAAAGCTTTGATGGGTAAGTTGGACTAAAACACCAGCCATTTATGAGCTGGTAGTTTACTTTACCCCCTTCTCGGCAACAACGTAGCCGTCCTCCTGTCTTGGGACAATCTTCCGGAGGTTCTTGGGGAATTTCTTCTTCTTTACGGGCTTTCCGTCCTTTCTCGTGACGTTCCGGACATCAACAACGTAGTGCGTCTCCTCCGTCTCCGGAACCTTCTCAAGCATCCTGGAGAATTCCTCTATCAGCTTCACTCCCTCCCCCTTTATCTTCTCTTCATCGGGCATTTTAACCGGACAGGAATTTCAATGCAAGCGGAAGAATTTTTGGTGCCTTCCTCGCGAATGTCTTGAACAGGGATTTGTACTCTGCATTGGTCAGTTTTATTATGTCCTCTTCCGACAGAATATCTGCAAATTTCTCAAAGTCATTGTCGTTCAGCTTCTCAAGGAATATTCTCAGCTTGAACAGCTTCTGCAGCTTTACCCCCTCGGTCTCTCTCCAGGTCTTCTCGTATTCATAGAGCCTTTCCTTTGAGACATTGCCCTCCTTTATTGCTTGTGCACCAACCTCAGCACATAGCTTTGCAGCTTTCATGGCAATGGCCATCCCTCCCCCATGGATGGGATTAACCTGGTGTGCTGCATCACCTACAATCATGAAACCGTCCATTACGAAGGTGTCGACCGAGGAACTTACGGGGATTCCCCCGGTATTGATTTCAATGGGGCTTGAATTCCCAAATGTCTCGGGATGGCTCTCGATGAACCTGTCAAGATAGTCCCTCGCCCTGTTCCCCTCCTCGGATTGGCTGGCAAGGATTCCTATGCCCACATTGGCCACGTCCTTGCCCTTTGGGAATATCCAGACGTAACCCTTGGGGGCTATTTCGTTGCCAAAGTACAGGTGCAGCATATCGTGCCCCTCCAGGTTAAGGCCCGCCATCTCGTACTGGAAGCCGGAGTGGTAGTCGGTCATCTTGTTCGTTGTGTTGATGCCTGCTGACCTGGCGATTTTTGAATCCACGCCGTCCGCAGCTATGACGAGCTTGGAATTTATTGTGAATTCCTCGCCCATGAATTCCGCCCTTATTCCGGTGACTTTGTCGCCCTCCTTTATTGCCTCGATGGCCCTGGTCTTCACCATGTATCTGGCCCCGGCCCTTATGGCGTCCATGGCCAGGTGCTTCTCAAATATCTTCCGCTCCAGAACATAGCCCTTGCTGAATTTGCAGACGACCTTCCCACCGCCTGGAGAGTGGATGGTTGAACCGGTGATTTCGCTTGTCACCCATCTCGGGTCGGGCTTGATACCTATTTTTTCAAGGCCCCCCAGGTTTATCCCCTCGGCGCACCTCTTTGGAGTCCCTATCTCCTGCTTCTTGTCAACAACAAGAGTTTTAACGCCCTTCTCAGCAAGAAATCTGGCCGCGATGCTTCCGGCAGGGCCTGCGCCCACCACAACGGCATCATAATCAGGAATTTTCATCTTTCGTTAAAGCTCCGACCGGACAGAATTTAGCGCAAAGCCCGCAATTCTTGCACCTTTCCCCATCTATGCAAAGGGCGGTCTCCCTCAGCTCCAGTGCGTTTTCGGGGCAGATGCCAACACATCCCCCGCAATAGCAGCATTTATCCCTATCCAGTTCCATCTCGTAGGATAATAATTAACCTCAGGTAATTAAAAAATAAAAAATAAAGAAAAAAGAAAAAAGAAGGGAGTTTAAGCTGCTTCTGCAACGCCCCTTATTGTTCCGGTCTCTGTGTGGATTACATCAGAGCCAGCAACGGTTACCACATACCTAATGGTCAGAGTATCACTGAATGACTGACCTGAGGTCTTGGTGCCACAGCTGATTAGATCTACTTGTTGTACCTCTCCAGCACCAAACTTAGATGTAACCACATTGGTAAAACTCGCGTCTGCGGTACATGTATCTGGCTCAATGGTAACATTGGTTATGGCCTGACCTACACCATTCATTATGGAGAAGCTAAGCGTTGAGCCAGTAAACTTGATACTCGGCTCCATCGGCTTTACTTTTCCAAATCCGCTTGCTGTGTTCACAGCTCCTGGGCCTCCTCCAAAGATACCCAACTGCCATAGGACGACTCCGACAATCATAACTACTAGGATTGCCCATCCATAGGTCATCAGGTACTCCATAGCGCCCTGTCCTTTTCTATCCATTCTTCTCATGTATATCACCTCATTTGTTTAATATAGGGTATTATAGTGATGGTTGGAGGTAGTATAAATACCTTACGGTTGGTTATCGTCTGGAAAATGAACCTCCTCGCCCTGAAATAGTGCCAAATGGCCAGTACTTTAGTTAGGTTTGAATAATAACCTAGTGAGGTACTGGAAAATGAAAAGGCAGCAAGAACAACAAAGGTATGATAGGTTATCCTTCAAGACGTTAGATCGGCAATTTCAGCAGG
>JAHIKS010000120.1 GCA_018897475.1 Candidatus Altarchaeota archaeon | reverse complement strand
GAACGGTCCTTCGTCCAGCCTGACATCGTCGTAGCGGTTGTTATCATCGCCTGTGAAGGAAACAACTATCTGGTAGTCCTCGTCTCCTCTCTCAACAACGATGTTGCCCTCGCCGTCTCCGACACATCTACTCTCTCTGAAGTCGTTTGTCAGGAAGCCCCTAAAGGTCAGCTTAAACTTGCCGCCTGGGAACTCCAAAGACTCACCAACTTCAAGAGCCTCTGCTCCGTCCAGCTTGTGGTCGTATGTCACGGTTATCTGCTGTAGCAATGCGTCATCCTGGTCTGGGTCCATCTCATCATACTCGGATATGTCACAGTCTGGTCCGTCTACGTCAGCGCCATCCATGGCGTCACACGCACCGTCGTCACCATCACCGCTAACTACGGTAAACTCAACGCTCCAGTCGTCCCATACCGTTCCTCCAAGCTCGATGTCCTCGCCGTCTTCAAGCAGTACATCAGAGGTTGTGTCGTACACGATTATGGATGCTGATGCAAGTGCATCTGCCTCCTCGGCGTATACTCCAGATATCTCCATGTCATCAATCTGGCCGTTTGCCATCTTAGATATCTGTGTCTGCACTACTGTGCCGTCTGGCTTCTCCACGTCCAGAAGAATTCCAGCAACCTCGTACTCTGCAGAGTATATCAGGTGGTCAATCTTAAACTTGTACCCGTTGTACTCAGCAGTGTATCCCTCGCTGCTTATACCGTCGAGAACCTTGCCCTGAGACAGGTATATCTTGGTAGAGCCATCAATCTCCCTGACATAGTACTCCTCTCCAAAGAGAAGCATCTTCCCCCTGTACTCGAAGTCTATGTAGTCTTCCGCTCCGCCACCGACGTCCTCGGTAATCTTCTTCATGGGTATAAAGCCAGTTTCTACTGTGTAGACTATGGAGTCCTTCTCAGTTATAGCCATCCTCAGTTCTTCGGAGTCGTCGTCACCAAGACCCTCTTCATAGTAGGCTAGGTTGTCATAGTTCACAGTAATTTTCTCCTTCATCTCGTGGCTTGGGTTCTCCAGAGCTTCTAGACAGAGTGTCTGACAGAACAGGCAGTGTACGTTGGTGTACTCGCCCTCCATCAAAACGGATGCCTCGGTCCTAGTCTGCTGCTCGCAGGCCAGGCTGTACTGTGTGAAGTCTCCCCTCTCGTAGGTTACTTCACCGCTGTCAAAGCTGAAACCGTCGTCCTTGTCATAGAACTCCGCAAGGGTTTCCAACAGCTGGGTGTCCTGTACATAGTCTCCGGTAGCGCCTATAGCAGAGCTGCTTATAATAACCTCTCCCTCTGCCGTTCCTCCACTTACGTCCTCTGTAGACTCCATGTAAGCGAGGTTACCCACTGTAGCTGCAATGTTTCCTGCCGCTACAAAGTCTAGGGCATTCCCTACTTTCTCTCCGACGACTATCTGCGCAACTGGGCTATAGTCGGCATCATAGAAGAAGCTCCCGTCCAATCCAGTAGAGTCCATTGCTGCACTTACTGGGGCTGTCAGGGCTGCTCCCAACATAACGGTACTGGCAGCTAATGTACCAATCCGTTTTATATCCATAGATTTCATTTTTGTTTTTTTACCTCGTTTTTTGTTTTTTCGGTATATACCTCTTATTAAGAGTATAATAGATTACTACTGAGTACTATTTATAAAGCGAAACGAACATCTATCGAACATTTCTCTATAAATGTTATATAAACGTTCTAAATGGCTTATTTTTACATTTAAAAGTTCGAAATTGCTTTAATCAGTTAAAAACCCATTTTTTTAGCTTTATCCACTTAGTTCTGCCCTCAGGAGTGCTTTCTATTATATTTCGGCTTTCTAAACGCTTTATTATGTCTGAGAGGCTAGCTTTGGGTATTCCTGTTGTTTTGTAGATGTATGCCTGGGTTATTTCATCCTCCCCAGACCCCTCTATTACCCCGATTATCTCCTTCTCGCGCTCATCCAGCATATTGAGAACAGACTCCTTGATTCCTCTCTTGCCTTCCGTGGCTTCTGGGGGGGCCTCTTGCTCCTCTTTTTCATCCTCGGGTGTAGCAGCCTTCTGTTCCTTTGTCTCTGTCCCTTGGTCCTTTTTCCGCCCTTTTGAAACCATGACAACCAGGGATATTGCAGCCATAATTATTACAATCGCAATGATTATCAGCTCTACAGGTATGCTGCCGCCTTCCGTTTCCTCGACCTCATAGTCGCAGTCAACGGAGAATTGACTGTCCTGCGGGTACATGCTGAGGGGGCTGCTAAGGTTTGCGGGATACCTTGGGGCGTCTGACCTCAGGTCCAGAATTTTTGTGCCCGGAGGAAATATTACCTCTACCTCCGTATGTGCCGAAGTGGCGAGGGAGGAAAACATTAGCGTCCATACACTGCCTGACTTGTGTGTAAGGTGGTCGCTGGTATAGGAAATCCATACCTTTCCATCCGATTCCGGGAAATAGGAGCGTGGGTTGAAGGTTACTACCTGCTCATCATAGATGAGGTCGGATTCATACTCCAGTTTTCCGCGCGAGTCTAAGATCTCAAGCTCGCTGGTCTTTGGAAGAAGAATTCTCGCCTCAGGCTTGTCAACGACCAGCTCTTGGGTGACATCTACAATTCCATTCCCCTTGAGCTCTATGTCGATGCTGTTCACCCGGTATATGCCGGAATACAAAGAAGAGGGTTCCTGCTGAGCAAGCGCTGCAGGGATTGTCAGGAGGAGGATTAATGCAAGAACTCCAATTCTAAGGCTTCTTGGCTGCATTTTGGGATAGCATTTTGTTATATAGGGCTTTCCTCTCATCGTCCTTTAACATGGCAAATAGCTGTGAGGAGAGGGTTTGTGACATTCCGCTTACGTCTATCAGCAAGTCATGCATCTCGTCCATTGACAGGGTAACGGAGTTGGGCTCTATAATCTCGATTGCTGAGGGACCGTATCTCATGACGACAGAGATAAACCAGCGAAAGTCCCTTACGAGGAGTTTTATTTCCGCTATCCCGGAGAACATCTCTGCCTCTTCATCCTTCATGAAGTCGAACATCTTCACATGCAGGAGTTTCACGTCTTTTTCGCTTGCAAGGGAATCGAATACCGTCCTCTGGAGCGCCTTTTCTGCCGCCCCCTTGTCGTTTGCCTGAATCTCTATGAAGATTCTCGCGAGGATTGCCCCCTCCTTGACTCTGCTATCGACGTTCAGGTCCTCATTAAAGGTCTTCTCAAGAAGCGGTGTATCTGCCATCTTATTAGGAGTATTGGGAGTAGATGTAAAAATGTTTCCTAATCACTGTGTTTGATGCAATCCCTCAGTTCTTTCACGAGTTCTGCCCTGATTCTTCCCCCTATCCTGTCGCTGTTCTGGCAGGCTGCCCCCCGTATGCCGATAATATCGACCCCCATTTCTGACAGGGGCTGGATATGCTCCATGGTAAGGGAGCCGCCAAGAGCGACCCGGATTCCCAAGTCGTGGGAATTCTTCACAAATTCCCCTAATTCTTTCATACCTATGAAATCAAATAAATTCTTGCCGTCCTTCACCGCTGTGTCGAGCATGGCTATGTCTGCCCCGGCATCTTTTGCGACGGAGGGTATCAGAGTGGAGGCTATTGAACCCACCCTTTCGTAGTCCGCATAGCCCGCAATGACGACCCCTGTATCAGGATGGGACTCCTTTACCGCCCTTACTGCCGGGGTTGCGAGCTTTACTGCCTCCTCAGAAGAATTAACTCCATAGAGGCCAATCTTGACGTAATTCACTCCAAGTGATGCAGCGCCCAGTGCCGCGAGAGAGGCAGTCCCCGGGAGATTCGGGAAGTCGCCGATAGTAGCACTGAGTTCGGTCCCGTTGGGCAGAAGGCCCTTTATCTCTGAGATTATCCATGGGAAATTGGCACCGAGGGAGCCTTCCGCGGGGTTCTTTACATCTATTATGTCCGCGCCTCCTTTTATGGCTTCCAGGGCCTCATCCCTGTCTAGGGGACTGATTAATAGCTTCATTTTTCATATAATAAAGGATATGAACTTAATATCAGATATCAGACTTAAATGGTACGATGAGAGTTGTCTGGGAGTGGAGGGGAACCGAGAGCTTGTGAGAATTCTCCTTGATTCTCTTGGAGTAACCAGGGATGTTGCTCTGGACGTCTTTGAGGTGCTCTTGATGGCAAAGAGCGACGGAATCTCCATGACCGGCAGGGAGATAAAGAACAAGGTTATAGAACTGAGAAAGAAGAGGAAGGTTAAGAAACCGAGGAATGGGCTTACTGACAGGAACATCCAGCTCTGGCTGAGGTTCTTCAGGGAGATTGACTTGATTGAAAGGGTCGGCAGCAGGCACCTCTTTTCCGGCAATAAAAAGCCCTCCAAGGTCTGGGTCGAGAGGACGAAGCCGAACATCATAGACAAGAGCGCCGAGAACATTCATAAGATTCTTCTTGAACTTGAAAAGAGATATGAAATCTGATAAGTGCTCGAGGTGCAGCAAGCCCGGGGACGTGGAGCTGAAGTATTCCGGAAAATTTCTGTGCAATTCCTGCTTCGTCAGGCTTTTCGAGAAGAGGGTTAGGAAGACCATAAGGCTCGGGAAACTTCTTGGTCCGAAGGATAAGATTGCTGTGGCCCTGTCTGGAGGGAAAGACTCCAGCACCGCGCTCCATGTGCTGAAGGAGCTCTCGGAGAAGATTCCCTCCTCTGAACTGGTTGCCATAACAATCGACCTTGGCATTAGGGGGTATCAGAAGAAGGCCCTGGGTTGCGCCAAGGAATTCTGCAGGGAGCTCGGAGTTAGGCACTACGTATACTCATTCAAAGAGGAGCTCGGCTTCACTCTGGATGACGCAGTCAGGAAATCAAAAAGGCTGGACAAGCCGGCTCCAGGATGCAGCTACTGCGGCGTATTCAGGAGGAAGGTGCTCAATGACAAATGCCAGGAACTGGGGATTACGAAGATAGCCACGGGCCATAACCTCGACGACGAAGTCCAGGCCGCGATGATGAACTTCATCAGGAGCGACTGGAACAGGGTTGCGAGGATGGGTCCCATCGTCGGAGTAGTCAATGATATAGGGTTCGTCCCAAGAACCAAGCCGTTGAGGAACTGCCCGGAGAACGAGGTCAGGACATATGCTAAGATAAAGGGGCTGGAATTCTACTCGGGAAAATGTCCCCACTCCGGGGAGGCCCTGCGAGGCAGTGTAAGGGAGGCAATCGACAGGATAGACAGAAACCATCCAGGCAGCAAGTTCCAGCTCCTGAAGAGTACGGACAACCTGGTCGGGATTCTCAGGGAGTATAAGAAATTCGGGGGGATATGCAAATGCAAGAAGTGCGGCGACCCGACCTCGGCTGAGCTGTGCAAGGCCTGCGAGCTCAGGAAATTGTTAGATATTTAATTCGGCCAGGACATTCTCCGTAACCTTCTCGCCAAGAATGGATTTCAATTTCCTTTTGTCTGCCTTCTTTATATCCACAGGAGATTTAATTCCAGAATTCCACAGCGTTCTGGCCCTGGCCCTTCCGATTCCCTTTATCCGGACCAGCTTCAGCAGTTCCTCCTTTATCCCGTGCTTGAGCCTTTCCTGAAGCTTCTTCATCTCCTTCGATGATTTCTTCATTTTAAGAATGCCTGAAAGCTCTGCTCCGGAGTATGCAAGCCACTCGGCAATCTGCAGCCTCTGGTACAGGATACCGGGGGCTATCTTATGCAATTCAAAAATGGCATCCTCGGAAACCTCGTTAATCCAGAGCTGCAGAATCTTGGCTGTCTTGAACCTCTCCAGAAAGTTTGCATCCAGGTCGAATTCGTCAAGGCCTCTCAGCAGCTTGTCCTCGGCAAGGGAGGCCTTCTGCCATAAATCCTGCTCCTCGCCCCTCTTTACGTAGGAGAGGGGCAGTTCGGCTGAGTCGCAGAGCATCTCAAGGAGGCCTATTTCCTCGAACAGATCCTGCTGCTCCGCAACCTGCAGCAGGGAGATGTAGTTGAAGGCGGTCATCGGGTCTATGTAGAGCTCGGAGATTCTCTGGCCGAGGGGGGTGGGGATTAAAAATTCATTTTCTTTTTGAATAAAATCCCAATCCTCAAGTTTCTTTAAGATTCTTTCAATCAAGCTCTCGAATACTCCTGCCCCGTACTGATGCCCGAAGAACGTCGATTTGAAGAATTCAATCAATGAATCGTTAGTTCTCGTGAAGCCCGAAGCTATCGAAGCAAGGACATGGAACCTGAGGACCGGCTCGACCCCGAGCCTGGAGGTTATCTGCTCTATCTCTCCGTTGATATATTTCTCAAGGAGGAACTCTTTCTCCTCATCGGTCTTTGCAATCATCATTGCAAAGCCCTCCCGGTCGTACTTCGGCCTGCCTGCCCTGCCCACCTGCTGCTTGTATTCCAGAACAGGGATGTAAACCAGCCCGGCGGCGCTGTACCTCTTCAGGTCCCTGACGATGACAGTCCTTGACGGCAGGTTGACCCCCGCAGCCAGGGTAGGGGTGGCAGCAATGGCCTTAAGCAGGCCCTCCTTGAACGCGTCCTCGACCAGGGTCCTCTGCTTGTTTGTAATCCCTGCATGATGGAAAGCGGCTCCCTTCTCGACGCAGGAGGCAAGCCTCTTGCACTGGTACGTCGGGGAGGAGAGTGCTGAAAGGATTCTTTTCTTAATTTTTTTCAGTTCTTCTGATTCATCATCGTTGATTAGATTCAGTTCCTGCCCCAATTTCTCGGCAACTGACTCCGCGCTCCTTCTGGAATTGACAAAGATTAATGTTTGACCTTTGCCCTTCAGGGATTTCTGCATCAGCTCCTTGAGCTTCTCGTGCTTCTGTCCGACCTCAACCCTCTCTGTCAGCTTCACGGGCCGCCAGTCGGACTCTATCAGCTCTGCATCCAGCCAGTCGGCCAGTTCTTTCGCATTTCCAATGGTTGCTGAAAGCGCAAGAATCTGCATCTCAGGAGATAGTTTCCTAAACTTTGATATGAGCACCTCATATACCGGACCCCTGTCGCTGTTGATTAGATGAATCTCGTCCATTACGAGAATTCCTGTGTTCTCAAACCATTGCTGTCTGGAGCGAAGGATTGAGTCACATTTTTCAGCAGTGGTTACCAGAATGTCGAAGTCTGAGCTTCCCCTGTACTTGCTGGAGTCAAGGTCACCCATCTCAAGCCTTATAGTGTAGCCCAGGGTTTCGTATTTCTTGAATTCGATGAATTTTTCATATGCAAGGGCCCTCAAAGGAACCACATAGACTGCCTTCTTTCCCTGCCCGAGGATTCTTGCCATCAGAATTTCAGCAGCCAGCGTCTTCCCTGAGGCGGTGGGTGTAGCGAGAACGAGATTCCTACCCTGCATCGCCCTGCTCTTCAGTGCGGATTCCTGAGGAGGATACAGCTCTTTAATTCCTTGATCTTTGAGAATTTCAATGAATCTTTTCTCCAAAGGAGCTTCATGCAAAAGCATTTTAAACCCTATCAGTCTTCTTTGAGAAGTAGAATTTCATAATGATGAGGGTGATTATGAATATAACACTTATTGTGTTGGCAAGGATGATTGCAAAGTTCATGAGATGGAGTCCATAAGATAGCCAAAGCATCAAACCGGATCCTAAAAAGACCAGCATAGGGTATGAGAGGCCCTCTAGGCTTTTGGTCTTAAAACCCTTCATTATCTGAGGTATGAATGAGAAACTGGTCATCAAACCCGCAATAATTCCAACAATAGTCCAGTCCATACTAGTATAGCTGCATTTACTTCTTCTCTTCTAGCCTCTTCTTTACGTAGCTTACAAGCCCCCCTTCATTCATCAGGTTTAGAAGGAACTCCGGTAATGGTTTAAATTCATACTCCTTGCCTGCGCTGGTAACCTTGCCCGCCTCGAAGTCGACCTCAATCTCGTCGCCTTCCTTGGCTTCCACGTCACATTCCACCAGGGGAAGGCCTATGTTTATTGAATTCCTGTAGAATATCCTTGCGAACGTCTTTGCTACGACGCATGAGATTCCTGCCCCGATTAGGGCCCTGGGAGCATGCTCCCTGGACGAGCCGCAACCGAAGTTCTCATCCGCTACGATGATATCTCCCTTCTTCACCTCGCCAGCAAATTCAGGCCTTACCCTCTCGAAGGCGTGCTTTCCAAGCTCCTTCGCATCCCCGGTTACAAGGTACTGTGCAGGAATTATCTGGTCTGTATCCACGTTGCTCGGGAATTTCCATACCCTGCCCTTGATTTTTTTGTCCATCATAGATCGTTCGGGTCCGTTATTCTGCCTGTGACTGCTGAGAATAAACTATTCCAACTTCCTAAGAAGCTTCTTATATTTTAGAGCTGTTTCCAGCATCTCCCTTTCAAGTTTCAATTCCTCCTTGGGGCTTACGCCCTCGCCTTTAGGTTTTGCTTTCATTTATATCACCGGTTCTGAGCCAATGAGATAAATCCTCCAAGTCGTATCTACGGATATTCCTCAATATCTTTTCTGCCTTGTTGAAGTTTTTTGCTCTCATAGAACCGCCATTACTATTTATGAAGTGAACCGTAACTACGAATGCAGTCCTTTTATTCCCGCTTTCAAAGCCGTGAGCTATTATAAGGTCTCTAAGCAAGATTGCGCCCTTTGTATATACGTCTCCGGTATCTTCTCTTGCCTTTTCTATTATTGTGGCTATGAAACTATCCGACATCAATAGCTTATGCTGGTCTGCCTTCATGTTTGACATGAGATTTACCAGCCTATTGACGAATTTTACGCTTTCAACTGTAGGATAGATTAGCTTATCTTTCATTTGAATTCCATCATCTATTATAAATCGTTCGGGTCCGTTATTCTGCCTGTGACTGCGGAGGCTGCGACAACTGCGGGATTCGCCAGATAGACCTTGGAGTCCTTGTGCCCCATCCTGCCTATGAAGTTCCTGTTGGTCGAGGAAACGCAGACCTCCCCATCTGCCAGGACGCCCATGTAGCCGCCAAGGCATGCTCCGCAGGTTGGCCCTGAAACGTAGGCGTCCGCGTCCATGAATGTCTTTATCAGGCCCTCTTCCATAGCCATCTCATAGATTCGCTTGGTTGCTGGAACTACAATCATTCTCACTCCTTCTTTGACCTTCTTGCCCTTCATAATCTCGGCAGCAACCCTCAGGTCCTCAATCCTCCCGTTCGTGCAGGAGCCCAGGTAGGCCTGGTCTATCTCGATGTCAAGCTCTGATGCTGGTTTTGTGTTCTCTGGAAGGAACGGCTCTGCCACCGTGGGAACGAATTCCCCGGCATCATAATTGAATTTTTCGACGTATTCTGCGTCTTTGTCTGAATAAACAGGAGTGAATTCTCCCCTCACTCTCCCTTTGAGGTAGGCCGTCGTCTTATCATCCGGCTGGATTATCCCTGCCTTTCCTCCGGCTTCAATTGCCATGTTCGAGATGGAGATTCTTTCGGCTATCGACAGCCCCTCTATGGTCGAGCCGTGGAACTCCATGGACTTGTAGAGGGAGCCGGAGACTCCAATGTCCCCGATTATATTCAGAACTATGTCCTTGCCCATCACATACTTGCCTGGCTTTCCTTCGATTGTGAATTTCTGCGACTCTGGCACCTTGAACCACAGCCTTCCGATGGCCATTGCAGCAGCAGCCTCGGTCGAACCGATTCCAGTTCCGAATGCCCCAAGGGCGCCATAGCTGCATGTGTGCGAGTCAGCCCCCACAATAAGCCTGCCCGGGGCTACGAAACCCTCCTCTATCATCAGCTGGTGGCATACCCCACCCTTGCCGATCTCGAAGTAGTTTGGAATCTTGTACCTGGATGCGAATTCCCTCATGGCCTTTGCCTGTTCGGCTGACGCTACGTCTTTGTTCGGTACATAGTGGTCCGGAATCAGGACTGCCTTCTCCCTGAGCGGCTCTGTCTTGAACTCCTCAAAGACCTCAAAGGCCGGTAGCCCTGTGACGTCATTGACCATGACGTAGTCTACCTCTGCCTCGACTATGTCTCCGGGGCTTGCATCCTTCTTTCCGGACTTCACTCCAAGAATCTTTTCAGCAATGGTTGGCATAACATATAAATTAGGATTTGAGGGAATTTAAAGAGGTCTGGCGTTATTTATATCTACCATCGACTATTTATTATCAAAATGACCGATTATGAGTCCAAGGAGGACCATGAACTTATGGAGCTCTTCAGGGAGTCTGGCGTAGCGGCGAAAGCGATAATCGAGAAGGAGAATGAGATAAGCAAGCTGAGGAAGGATCTCAAGGCGGTGAACAAGCTGAGATTTGATAGGTGGGAATCAATAAGGGCGCAGCCCCTGCCGAGCGCCGACAAGCACATAGTAGAAAAGGAGATTGAGAATCTGAAGGAACAGGCATCCATCATCGAGGAAAAGGTGATTAATGATTTGCTGGAGGAGATAAGGCTCCTGAATCTGCTAATCAGTGATAGCGTAAAGGCCAAGAGGATAATAGAGAAGGACGAGAGGCTCACCAACGAGGAGAGAAAGACTATAATCAGGGCGCTGAAGAGTGTGACAAAGAAGAAGCGCAGATAGTTCTGTTTCTTGCGAATTTTCTGTTCTGGCTCCATGCTGACTGGAATTCGGGATGGTAGAATTCCCTATGAAGCTGGTGGAATTCAAAACCTGGCCAGAATTCTCGGACTGATTTCAATCACCCATTCCAATTGCCATCAGATACCCTCTGGCCCGCTCTGTTTTTGGATAGCGATTTACAAGTTTCCAGAATTCAGACCCGTGCTTAGGAACCCTTAGGTGTGCAAGCTCATGCATAAGAACATAATCATGAACAAATTTTGGCATTTGCAACAGGCGGTCTGATATCCTGATCGTTTTATTCCGTGTATTGCAATTTCCAAACAT
>JAHIKS010000119.1 GCA_018897475.1 Candidatus Altarchaeota archaeon | reverse complement strand
TGGTAGGGAACCCAGAGTATATAGCTTATAACCATTTCAGGGGCAATGGAGACAAAGTAGGTAGAAGACTACTCAGAAGCTGGTCCTTCTCACGGACGGCAGATTGGATAATACACCAGTGCAGGAAGCAGGGCATACCAGCTGCAAAGCTGAACGAATGGTGGACTTCCTCAAGATGCCATAAGTGCGATGGCAAGGTTCAGAGAACAAAAACCAGAATCGTTTGCAAGGAATGCGGCATGCAATATGATGCCGACTTCAACGCATCGATAAACATTCTCCTGCGGGGCAAAGCCCAACTGGAGAATAAGTCCAGTGAGCTTCACAAATTGAAGCAAAACCTGGCGGGGGCTGTAGATGAACCAGCCCGCGAACTATGGATGATTCCCTACACACGGGATGAGCATAGAAACTCCGAGTCGGGGTTAGACGCCCCGACATTTATGTCGGGGTAGTTCACGCCATCACAGATGATAAGAATGCGCCCCGGGCAGGGGCCTGATGGAAGCAGTAGGTGACTGTGTAGTATAAAAGCAATAGATGTTAATACTAACAGGTCTTATACTTGGAATCCCCATAATATAACATACTCTACTATTTCTGCTGAGTGCAGTAGTCGACGTAAATACGGGTATGTTCACTCCTTGTTTGGAGGTACCTTTGACTGCTTTGATTGGTAGGACCAAACGACAAAATAGGTGATATCATGCCAAAACCAAAAAAACAAGGGCAATTAGACCGGACCGTTAATAATGCATCGTTTCTAATGAATGGTGAGGGCGTTTCTTATCAGATGAGCAGCATAGCCACATCAATCTGGCATCAATGTGACGGCTACACAGAAACTGATAAACTAGTCACAAACACGATGAAGACCATGGACCTTAAAAGAGATGAAAGAATAGCGGCCAAAACCAGCCTTAACCAGATAATCGTGAAGTTAAATGACCTGGGTCTGATCAGCAGCGGTTAAAAAAATTCTTGCCTTGGACAAAAGAGAAAGGCAGGATTCAAATCATCTCCAGATTCCCTCTCTCATTAAGCATCTGAGTCCATAACCTACTATGTTTATTAGATATTAGGCAGTATTGGGAGTTAAGTTTTCTGAACCCAAATATAGTAACGCGTTTTGAAAAGATACTTGAGGCATTGAATGATGCACCTAGTTATAAACTTTCTCGCAGATACCTAACTGACTCATGGAGTTCTGCCAACCAATCAGCACCACCCACCCCTAGGGCTTAGAATTTTAATGATTAACGAAGGATAAAATGACAGAAAAGAAAGCCAGAAAGCACTGTAAGAACTGTAAGCATTTACGGATATATGCTGGAGGAGGAGACTTTTGCAATGAGAAGCGTATAACGGTAGCAGAGAAAAACTTAGCTTATCAATGCAAGGATTACGAGTATACAGCGAATAAAAAGACAGTAAAAAGCCAGTATAGGAAATAGATATACGTTTTCGCCTCAGACAGGACTTGAACCTGTGACCATCTGGTTAACAGCCAGGCGCTCTACCAACTGAGCTACTGAGGCACAATGAATTCACCAGTGAATCTCTCAGGATTACTTCGCCAACCTGCCCTTCGCGCGCAGGCTTGGCCTTACCTTCTCGGCGCCCTTGCCTTTCTTCGTCAGGCCCCTGCCCTTAATTCCTGCAGGAGTAAGTCCCCTGAACACCCTACCGGTGTGCTGCTTCTCACAAATCCAGCCGACGTCCTTGTCGCTTCTTATCACAGGATGTGCGGGGTCGACCATGACGACCTCGAACCACTTGTACTGGCCGTCCTGCCATAGCCAGTAAGAACCAAGAACCTCAAGATTCGGAAATTTCTTATGTGTCCTCTCTTCAGCAATTCGCTGGATGGACTTCTTAGGAGTTATCTTACTGATACCCATCCTCTTTGGCTTCCTTCCGGCGTTGGGGCGGGACTTTCTCATACCGCCTCTCCTTACCCTGGCCCTTGCGACGACGAAACCCTGCTTTGATTTGTAGCCATAGGTCCTTGCCCGGTCTATCCGGGTGGGTTTCTCAACCCTTACGACAGAGGGGCTTTTTCTCCATGCCTTCTTTCTGTCCATCACAAGGTCCCTGAGATCCTTGTTTTCGGGGCGCTTTATCTTTTGCCTAATACCCTTATAGGTTTCCTTAATGTACTTGTAATAGCCCATTTTCTCTACCCTTGCGGATTCAAAGATTGCCTCACATCTCCATGGCGGGTGTATTCTATACTATGTCTTTTTATCATTAAAAACCAAGTTTTAATATCGATATTGGGTGATTCGTGTGCCTTTGAGACGGTTGTTCGGCTGGTTCAAAACGGTCTTCGGTAAGAAGAATATAATCAAGCTCGGTCTTTATGGCCCCCCAAATGCAGGAAAGACGACCCTGGCGAATAAGATTTCTATGGACTGGACCGGAGAGCCGGTTGGCAAGGTTTCTGAGATTCCCCACGAGACGAGAGAGGTCCAGAAGAAGGAGCGGATTGTTGTCAGAGCGGGGGGGAAGAAGCTCATTATGAACCTCCTGGACATGCCAGGTATTGCCACAAAGGTCGACTTTGAGGAATTCATGGAGTATGGCCTGACCAAAGAGGCTGCTCAGCAGAGGGCGAAGGAAGCGACCAAGGGCGTCATTGAAGCAATAAAGTGGCTGGAGCACGTCGATACTGCGCTGGTCGTTATGGATTCTACACGGGACCCCTATACACAGGTCAATATCACAATCATTGGGAACCTCGAAGCAAGGGACATACCCATAATACTTGTCGCGAACAAGCTCGACCTTGCCGATGCCAATCCGGACGCCATACGAGACGCGTTTCCCCAGCACCACGTCGTCGAGGTCTCTGCCCTGACAGGAAAGCTGGTCGACGAGCTCTATGAAGAAATAGCAAAGTACGCAAAATGAGCATAGAAATAGAATTCATATCATCTGAGGTGCTCTCGAATAGGAAAAGCGATGAGAAAATAGAATACATCCTCGACCGGGTAAAAAAGAACAAGATTCTTGTTGTCGAGGAGAGCATGTCGGCTCTTGAGGAGAGCAAGCTGATAGAGGCCACCATGAGCCAGATTAAGGGTAAATTCTTCGGCATAGAGATATCCACGCTCAAGAACAAGGGATTGGAGGGGATAAGGCACAGGCTGATAAGGGCCCTTGGCGGAACCACCGGCGGGCTCACGGTCATCGGCCCCTCGAAGATGATTCGGAAGGTCAAGAAGCAGCCGCAGAGCATATCCCTGCTGGCTGGAGAGCAGTAATATGCCACACAAATGTGCGCGATGTGGAACAATCTACGACGATACTTCTGCCGAGCTCATAAGCGGCTGCTCCTGCGGGGCCAGGGTGTTCCTGTATCTCAAGGAGAGGCCGGGCAGGAGCGAGGAGGACACAATCGAGGAGCTGAAGATAAAGGAGATTGGCGGAGAAGACCTCAAGAGGCTGGACAGGGAGTTCGGCATGGACCTTGAGAAGACCGGAAGGACAATCCACCTGGATCTCGAGAACCTGCACCAGATTGACAAGGGCAGGTACAGGATAGACATAAAGTCGCTGATGAAGGGAGACCCCCTGATAATGAAGGTCGGTGACGGAGTTTATTACATCGACATAATCGATGCCATGAGCAAGGGGAGGAAAAAATGACAATCCATCCGATGGAATCCCGCTACGGCCGGGACGCGGTCAGAAGCATTTTTGACGAGGAGAAGAGGCTGGAGCTGATGCTGGAGGTCGAGGCGGCGCTCGCAAGGGCCCATGCAAAGGTAGGCAACATCCCGGAGAAGGATGCGGTTGCAATCTCCAAGGCCATGAAGGGCGTCAAAATAGAGAGAGTAAAGGAAATCGAGGCCGAGATAAACCACGACGTAATGGCCCTGGTCAAGGCTCTGGCCGAGCTTAGCGGGGACTCCGGCAGCTACGTTCATCTTGGCGCCACAAGCAACGACATCACCGATACTGCGCTTGCATTACAACTTAAGGAGTTCGTTGAATTCCTTTCTGAAGACCTGGTGAATTTAAAGGGGGTGCTGCTGAACCTGGCAAAGAAGCACAAGGCTACAGTCTGCGTCGGGAGGACGCACGCCCAGCACTCCATTCCAACGACATACGGCCTGAAGTTCGCAATCTTTGCCTCAGAGGTTCAAAGGCACATGGACCGCCTTGACGAGACGAAACCAAGAATCCTCGTCGGCAAGATGTCCGGCGCAGTTGGAACCCAGGCCTCCTTCGGTAAGAAGGGCATCGAAATCCAGGAGCTGGTCATGAATGACCTGGGGATTAATGCTGCCATGGTGTCGAACCAGGTCATCCAGCGGGACAGGCACGCCGAATTTCTGCTGCTATTGGCACTGGTTGCACAGAGCATGAATAAGATTGCAACAGAGATAAGGAACCTGCAGCGCACCGAGATTGCCGAGGTCTCCGAGGGCTTCGGGAAGAAGCAGGTCGGCTCCTCGACAATGCCGCACAAGAGGAACCCAATCATTGCCGAGAGGATATGTGGCCTGACTAGGGTCATAAAGGCGGACGCCATGGCATCCCTTGACAACATCCCCCTGTGGCACGAGAGGGACCTGACGAACTCAAGCTGTGAAAGGGTCATCATCCCGGAGGCATGCGTCCTGACGGACTACGTCCTGAACCTCAGCATCAACCTGCTAGAGAATCTTGTTTTCGATAAGGATAACATAGAAAAAAATCTGAACCTCTCCCAGGGAAGAATCATGGCCGAGTCCCTGATGATTAAGATGGTCGAGAAGGGAGTGGGCCGGCAGGAGGCCCACGAGATGCTGAGGAAGGACGCGATGAAGAGCCACGAGGCAGGGATTCCCTTCAAGGATGTTCTTCTGAACGACAAAAAGGTCATGAAGCACCTGAGCGAGAAGGAGCTGACATCTGCCCTTGATCCCAAGAATTACACAGGGACTGCAAAGGAGCAGGTGGATAGAATTCTAAAGGAG
>JAHIKS010000008.1 GCA_018897475.1 Candidatus Altarchaeota archaeon | reverse complement strand
GAACTTTGATGCCAGCATTGCAACTATCGTGGAATCGATTCCGCCCGAAAATATTATACCGGTATCGGAATCGCAACTCTTTTCTACTGCCTTGGTTAGCAGTTCCCTCAGTCTTTCTACGTGCTCCATACCCTAATAATTAGGGGTCTAAGAAAAAAAGATTCCCTTTAACCGAGAATCTCCTCCATCACGTCCTGCTCAACCTCGTCAACCATGGGGATTCCGGTAACTGTCTTTGCCCTGTCAGTCAGGGATGCTATGTCATTCCTGTCGATAAGGTCCAATTTCCACTTCCTGACTCCGGCCAGCATCTGTTTGAGGCCTATTCCGAGTCTGTCAACAAAGTAGGAGTAAAGGCCGACTGCAGGCCATGGAAGCTTCTTTGCGTCTTCGCCAAAGCGGTCCTCCAGCTCTATGGTCGCCATGAAGAACTGCTCCGGCCTGTTTCCGTATAATGAAACGAAATTCTTTGGTAGTTTATTCTCCTTTGCCAACTCGACATAGTTCTTTGACTTCATCACTGCTGTTAAAGGCGCTCTGGCCATTCCTATGGTCTTTATGTAGGGGCCGTCACCGAAGTTGCTCATGGCTATGGACTTGAACATCTGGGTCTCGTTTACAAAGCAGCCGGCCATGCATATATCCGGGATGTGCCTGCCCTTCTTCCTGAGGATTTCAAGGCCCTTGAGGACCTGTGCCTGCAGATATACTGTCGGGGTGGAGGCCTCGTTCATCATCGGAACGGGAGACATTCCGGTTCCTCCTCCTGCGCCGTCGAAGGTCAGGAGGTCTATCTTGGCTTCAGATGCAAGTTTCAGTGTAAGGGCGACTACCGCAGGCCTGTAGGCCCCGGTCTTAAGGAATACCTTCTTTGCCCCCTGCTCCCTGAGCCAGTCTATGTCCTCGAGGAAGGCCTGGGAGTCTACCATGCCAACCCTGGAGTGCCTCTCAAATGACTCGAAGACCTTGTTCTGGAAGGCCTCCTGGACGTGGGGGTCCTCTGGGTCTGGATGCACGATGTATCCCCTCTTCTTCAGGAGTATCGCCCGGTCCAGGTCGAATATCCTCACCTCACCCCCTATGGCCTTGGCTCCCTGACCCCACTTCCTCTCTATGACATCTACTTCGAGCTTTGAGAGAGCATAGACATCGACTCCTCCTCGCTGGTCCTCGACGTTCGTCTGTACAACGATGTCGCCGTGCTTTCCGTCCCAGAATTCCCTGTACTTCTTGACCCTGTATTCCATGTCTGCTGATTTTATGACCTTGCCTTTGGAGTCATAATCTGAGTCGGGGTCCATGCCGCAGACGTTCTCACCTATAACCTGGATTGTTCCGGAAATTGCCGCTCCAACCGCAAGACCGTCCCAGTTTCTCTTAGCGACTGCCGTTGAACCCAATCCAGCCGTCATTACTGGCACCATGAGCGGAATTCCTCCCGCGGAGGTACTGGTATCTACGTTTGTGAATAGTGCCTTGTCGGGGTCCGGTTCGATTCCCGCCGTGCCTCTGACATCGACCATTATCTGGAAGTGCGACCAGTCAAGCCCGTAGTCCTTGTTGGAGGAAGCGGTGCTCTTTCCGAATTCGCCCGGGTCAGGGTATAGAACCTCTCTACCCCTGAAGGCTGACTTTCCTATTTCACAAAGAATCTGACAGTCCTCTGTGCATATGGGACACATCCCGCTCTGGGGGTTCATGTCCTTCTTTCTAAGACTCGTTCCGGTTGTAGACCTTGCATTTGCGTAAATATCTGCCATTTTCAAACACATAGCCATTTAAATCTCACCTTTAAATAACGTTGGTTTTATTTTTAAACTAAAAATGGAATATATATTAAAAGATGAAACTGACGAGGAACGAAAGGAGGGTTCTAAAGTTTCTAATAGAGAATGGAAGGATCCAGGATGCAGAAATTGCAAGAGAATTGAAGATAACACCCCAGGCTGTGGGCAAGATTAGGAGGAAGCTTGAACAAGCCGGTGCCATAAAGGGTTACTCAGCCAGTATAGACTACGAAAAGATTGGCATAAACGTGCTTGCAATAGTCCTTTTCAAGTTCAGACCGGGAGCAAGAAAGAACTTAAATGAGGAGGATATAGCTGAGAGGATGAGGGGGGCCCACATTATCAATTTCTACAGGGTTCCTGAGGGCGATGTCACCCATATAGTGACCTATGGCTTTAGGACCCTGGAGGAGCTGGACAACTATTTCCACGTCCTGCAGACGGAGAGGGGCCATATAAGCGATATAAGGAAGCTCTACATCCTCTCGTCAAAGAGCATCAGGAAGAATTCCGACCAGGAGCTATTGAAAAAGGTTATAGATGAGGTGGGGCATGAGACGCTTGCGAGGCCGCTGCCACCCAAGAATGGATGATGTTGGCCATGAATTATGCAAAGTCCAGCATAAGTGCAATTGCTATGGCGACTATCGAGAATGCAGAGATTATCATGTAGTTCAACCGTTCTTTTGAGATGCTCACACTCCAGAGAACGTATTTTAGAGCTTTGAGGACCTCCGGGTCGAGGGCTGTGCAGCATTCAATCTTATTGAGGAGGTCTAGCTGCTTTATTATTTTGTATCTTCTTTGCGCTATCTTGTATCTATGCATGAAGAATATCAGGTATCCAATAATGCCGAAATACCAGAAGAGCTTGCCAAGGAGGGGGTAATAGTGGTTTGCGATGAGTATTGCCCGCAGGGAAAAGGCGGATGCTATGCCAAGTAGAAAGTATGCCTGGATTGCAAGGCTGCTGTAGCCCACCGGAATCTCAATCTTATGTTCCATCATTCCCACTCGATTGTCCCAGGGGGTTTATGGGTCAGGTCATAGACGACCCTGTTTACCTGGGGGATTTCGTTTGTGATTCTGGTTGAAATCTTTTCAAGAATATCATAGGGAATTCTCGCGAAGTTCGCTGTCATTCCGTCCTTGCTCTGGACCATCCTGAGGGCTATCGTGTTCTTATATGTCCTGACGTCTCCCTGCACCCCGACGCTTTTCACAGGCAAAAGAACCGCGAAGGACTGCCATAATTCCATGTCGAGCTTTGCCTTCCCTATCTCCTCGTTGGCTATTGCATCGGCTTCCCTTACGATTTCGGTTCTCTCAGGGGTGATTTCACCGATAATCCTTATGGCAAGAGCCGGGCCGGGGAAGGGCATTCGCTCTGCTATGCCACTTGGGAGACTGAGCTTTTTCGCCACGACCCTGACCTCGTCCTTGTATAGGTCTGCGAGGGGTTCGACTATCTCCAGCTTCAGTTTGCTGGGAAGGCCCCCCACGTTGTGGTGGCTCTTGATTGTGCATGCATGCTGCGTTCCCGATTCTATCCTGTCCGGATAGATGGTGCCCTGTACGAGAACCTCGGCATTGATTTCCTTTGCTGCCTCCTCGAAGACCCTGATAAAGTTTTCGCCGATTATTTTTCTCTTCTTCTCCGGGTCTTCTACCCCCTTGAGGGCACTGAAGAACCTCTCGCTTGCATCAATAATCCTGAGGTTTAGATTGAAGTTTTTGAATATTTTCTCAATCTGCTCGGCTTCGTTCTTTCTCATCAGACCGGTATCGACGAAAACGGATATGAGGTTCTTTCCGATTGCCTTTGCTGTCAGGATTGCTGCGGCACTTGAATCAACCCCTCCGCTCAGGGCTATGACCGCCTTTCTGTCGCCAATATTCTTCTTGATTTCCCTGACGGAGCTGTCTATGAAATCCTCCATCTTCCAGTTTGGCTTTGCCTTGCAGACTTCGAGGGTAAAATTCCGGAGTATCTTCATTCCATTTTCTGTATGAACGACCTCGGGATGCCACTGGAGGCCGTAGATGTCTTTTGTTTTGTGTCTGTAGGCAGCTATCGGCGAGTTAGCGGTATGTGCCAGAAGTTCATAGTCTTCAGAGATTTTGGTTACGGTATCTGAATGGCTCATCCAGACCTTCTCTTTTTTATTCATGCCTTTCAGGATTCCCTCTGCTTTGTCTATTATTGCATTAGTAATCCCGAATTCTTTCTTCCCGGCGGACTCTACTTTTCCTCCCGTGGAATAGGCAATCAGCTGATTTCCATAGCAAATGCCGAGAATTCCCAGGTCCAGATTCAGGATGTCCTTGTCGAATTTTATCTTGTCAGAATAGACGCTCTGAGGGCCTCCCGAGATGAT
>JAHIKS010000118.1 GCA_018897475.1 Candidatus Altarchaeota archaeon | reverse complement strand
CTGTGGGGCAGGAGTGTCTTTTACATCTTCGCTGAAAGTAACTGTTATCGTGTGAGTGCCTGCCTTGAATATCTGTCCGTCTGAGTCTACGGTTGTGACCTCTGGCCTAACAGTATCGACATCAAAGGTATGTGTGTTGTCTACGTCCATCACATTGCTAGCCAAATCATTTGCATCACTTATAGTGATTGTTTTGATAGCTTCGGTTGAGGCCGGAACTGCATAACCAAAGCAGAAGGTTGTAGCATCTCCGTCATCGCAGTCAGTTACTGTCTGCACACCATCTACATTGATTGTAGGTGTGTTAGAGACGTCTTCGCTAAATGTTACCGTGATTGCTACGGGGCTTGCTGTTCCTGTGTTGTAGGTTGCTCCGTCTGAGGTTACGGTTGAAACTGTTGGTTTTGTATCATCAACTGTTGTTATCGGGTTGTTGGTTTGCGAATCCCAATTATTATCTTCTGTATAAACATCCCATTGGTAGGCATTCTCAGAGGGTGCAGAGGTTGCTTTGAATGAAACTGCATCACTCTCTCCTGGAACTATTTTTTTATTGTGAGCAGGATTAGCAGAACCTGTACACTCGATATAGGCACCAGCAGGGTCTGTATATTTTGACCAAGTATTGCCGTATGTAGTTGGACATACCAAATCAGTTGTTATGGTGAAACCAGAAGGGGCAGTAATTTTAATGTAATAAATGAAATTAGTAGAACCAGCATTATTCGTAATCTCAAACGTATACGTATCACTAGCCCCCCCCCCGCACAAATTCTTTGTCGAGAGAGACAGTCGCCGTATGCGTCGCACTGACAGAGCCGGTAAAAATCAAAAAAGCCAGCAAAAATCCAAAAATTAATTTTCCGTTTAAAAATTTTGTTTTCATTTTTTAGTTACCTCGTTTAATTTTGAGAGAGAGTAAAAATAAGCCAGTCCCTTTGGTCTTGTTGATTCCAGTTTTTCGGATGAGGGATCAACCTTTAGACCTAAGCTTTCTAGAGCTTCCACCCCAACCACGGATTTTGCCCCCTCAAAGGTAAGGGCCGCGGCTGGTCCAGTTCTTTCGTTAATGGTTATATCCAGGGTATAAACATCAGCATCGAGCCTTTCTCCATTTCCCAGTTCAATCTCTTTTGTTCTGGGATGCTTAAAGGCTCCAATTTTTTCCAGGGTCTCTTTTGGCAGAAAGGAATAGGTTGCCCCGGTATCGACCAATACCTTCTCCAGCCTTTCTTTTCCTTTCCCCCCCTCTATTTCTATATTTGCAAATATATGTCCCATTTTAAGGTACCTGTCTTGTTTTAATGGAATGTAGAGCAGGATTAAGACCGGGAACCAGAGATAGAGAATCCAGCATACTAATGCTCCTTTCCAGGGTTTTCACCCAACCGTTCAAATCAATCACCTGATTCCCAACCGTTCAAATATGGGATTTATTATTTAAAAGACAATGAGTTATGGTAATTGGATTATGGTAATCCATCATACCCCGCAAAAAAGATAATGAAATTGTTTAGGATTCATTATTTAAAAATCAATATTGTCCAATTTTTCTGGGAAATATCGTGGTTTTAATCAATCCCTCCGCCTTACCAGATAACTGTAGGCGATAAGCTTTAATGGGGATACATAAATGAATAGTAACCTCATATACTCTATAACTCTCGTGATATATGCTATTAACTCTTTAATCTAATATAATTCCTTAGGAATAGCAAAATTATAAGCAAAGTATTTATTGTAATGTATCCTATCATTTATTGAAAATGGTAAAACTGAAACTTTTTGATGGGGAAGAAGCTCCCGAGGGATTTGTAAAGGATTTTAAAATCTTTATGAAACTTCCTAAAGGGAAAAAAGATACGCTTATTTCTCTAATTGGGAAATCAGACTACACTCGGTATTACTGCTTTAAAAAGAACGAACTAGCGAAGGCGTTAGGATTAGAAGAGGAAACAGCCCATGGAGTGTTCCATGTGGTTGTTCTCCTTCTAAAAGGGCTAATCAAGGATGAACTTCCTGAGGCGGACATCCTATTAGATATCAAAGAGCTAGGAGGTAGCGATGGCCAAATCAAAGAACTTAAGAGTATTTTAAAACAGACCCAAACTTCAACATTCAAAAAACAATTCATAGCATCCTTTCAAGCGCAGTTAGAACTTGAATCCACTCTTCCAATATGGAATTCACTCGAATGTGTAATAGATCAACGAATAGTTACTAATGATGGAAAAGTGGAAGGGGAGATATTGAAAACAATTCCAGTAGTGATATTAAGAATAACAAATAGGTATCGAGGCAAAAAGGAAACTATGGTCATACAATCAACGATAGAGGATCTTGAATATGTGATTGGGGCCCTTCAAGAGATGTTGAGGGGATTAAAAAAACTTAAATCTACTGGGGACATTAAAATCTAAGGTATCAAAATGAGTTATTTTAGTGATTCAATTACTTCGCCAAGAATCCCATTAAATGGTCATTCTTTAGGTGAAGAAAAATATAGGGAGTGGTGTAGAGAACCAGAAACCGAGTGGTTTCTTGAGACTATAGAGGTTATACACAGAAAGACATTAGAACCGCCGTGGTTTATGCATTTATTACAGAAAGAATCTACTGTCGAACTCATGAAACCAAAAATTCGTGACATTTCACAATCAACAGACTCCATGGCATCATTTGAGAGAGAAAAAGCTGCTTTTTTGAAAATGGAGAATGACCTTTTGAAAAAATATAAAGGAAACTTCGTTGCGGTATTGGGGCAAAAGGTGGTAGACTCCGATAGAGATATGCAAGTACTGATGAAAAGAGTTTATAAGAAACACGGATATGTTCCAGCGTATATGCAAAAAGTTGGAGGGAGAAGAACCATTAGGATGCCTTCACCTAGAATTAAACGAAAATGATAAAGTATGAGGGCACAAAACATAATCCACCTGCACCTGTCATAAATATCACAATTACTGTTCCAGATTCTTCGACATCTAGGGACATTTCTGGACTGATCGATACAGGTGGTGATGGCACACTTATCCCGATGAGTATTATCGATGATCTGAATCTTCAGCCAGTTGGCGAGTGGGACATTCTTGATTTTGAGGGTACCTATGTAGGTACAAAGACAACATATTCTGCCAACATATCTCTAGGGGATATTAATTTCGATTTAATAGCTGTTGCACCTTTTGAAGATGAGGAAGCGATGATAGGGAGGGATATTATTAACGAATTGACAATTCTCCTGAAGGGAAAAGAACAGATATTTGAAATTACAGACCCATAGATTGCATCAGGAGGATAGTTCACTTACGCCTTACAAGATAACTGTAGGCGGAAAGAGCAGCCTTCGCCCCCTCCCCCGCCGCTATGATAATCTGCTTCTCCAGGACATTGGTGCAGTCCCCCGCGGCAAAGATTCCCGGAACGGACGTCTCGTTCCTGTTGCTGACCTTAATCTCGTTCGACTCGTTAAGCTCAACCAGGCCCCGCAGGAATTCAACCGCCGGCACAGAGCCTATCTCGACGAAGATTCCCTGCACTGGAATCTCCCTCTCCTCTTTGCCCTTCACGACAATGGCACTAACAAATTTCTCACCCTTAATCTCAACAGTCTCGGTATTGTTCAGAATCTCAACTTTATCTGATTTCTTTACCTTTTCTCTTGTGACCTCGTCTCCGTCCAGGCCCTTGTTTACATTGACCAGATAAATCTTATTTGCAATCTTCGTCAGCTGGAAGGCCGCATCAAGGGCGGCATTCCCGCCGCCGACCACGGCCACGTCCTTGCCCTGGAACAGCGGGGCATCACAGGTGGCACAATAGGCAATCCCCTTCCCTGCAAACTCCTTCTCCCCAGGGACGTTCAGCCTCCTCGGGGTTTTTCCAGAGGCAACTATCACTGTCTTTGCCTGGAACATCTCATCGCCGGCGGAAACCTCGAAAGAATAATCCGTCTTAGCCGGAGAATCCACAGGCTTCAGAGATGTAGCCTCCGTTCCCTCCTTAAAATCAACCCCGAACTTTTCAACGTGCTCCCTGAACTTCATTACCAGTTCAGCACCAGAAATCAGATTATAGCCCAGATAATTTTCGACCTCCCAGGAGAGGGCCGCCTGCCCCCCAACGTCTTTTGCAAGAACCAGGGTATTCAGCTTCTTCCTTGCCGCATATATTGCGGCAGTCAGCCCTGCCGGGCCGGCACCAATAATTATTAAATCATACATTTCCCTGCTGACTTAATGCCTTCTCAATCTCCTCTTTGTTGAAGCCGACGATAACCTTCCCGTCTATCTCAATCACGGGAACGCCCATCTGCCCGCTCTTCTCAATCATCTCGTTTGCTGCCTTCTTGTCCGCGGCAACGTCGATGTACTCGAACTCAACGTCCTTCTCCTTCAGATACTCCTGTACCATCTTGCAGTACGGGCATGTCGGAGTAGAATAGATTTTAACTGCCATTTTAATCAGGATACATTTAGGATTTTGCGACTATATATCAGACCAGGAACATTGAAACCAGCCCCGCGAGAATGACTATCCCAAAGATAGTCGCGATCCATGTCCCGAATTTTTTGCCTCCGAGGAACCACCCATAGAAGGCCTTTACGGCGGTATTCGTAATGGCGGCGATGGTTATGGCCTTGACAGCCACGCTGCTTTGCACATCAATGGTACTCATCGCAAGCACTATGGCATCCACATCAACCAGGCCGGATATTACGCTGGTCATATACACTCCAGACTCGCCGAGATACATGTTTGAAATTTTCGACAGGAAGAGGATGCACACGAAGAGAAAGCCGAACTTCAGGGCGGGGCCCAGCGTAAGCGGGGCCTCGAGCTTCGTCCCCTTCTTTATCTTCTTCCTGGGCCACAGAACCAGGGATATAATGATTCCCGTAGATGCCATTGCCAGCATCGGAACGAGCAGCGCTTCAAAGATGGAGTAGTTTATGATGAAAACCACGATAAGCACCCTGAGGAACATTACTGAGTTGGCAAGCACCGTGGCAAAAACCCCTGGCCTGAGAAGTCTGCCGTTGGACTTCACTTCAGAGGCCATGGTCGCCGTTACAGCGGTGCTGGACACAAGCCCGCCAAGCAGGCCCGTGACCCCGATTCCCTTCTCAGGGCCCAGGACCTTCACCATGATATAACCCAGGTAGCTTAGTGCCGATATAAGCACTACCAGGAGCCAGGCCTGGTGCGGGTTGAACACGTTCAGCGGGTCTATTGTCATGTCAGGCAGCAGCGGCAGAATCACGAACGCGATTATGCAGAACTTCAGGGTATCGCTCATTTCCTGCTCGTCTATTCCCCTGACGAAGCGGTGCATCTTCTTCTTGAACTTCAGCAGCACCGTGAGCACTATTGCAAGTATCACTGCGATGTTCCTCATCTCGTCGAAGTAGCACATGAAGCCCAGCATGAACGTAACGAGCGCTGAGAACTCCGTGGTTACTCCCCAGTCCTTGGTCAACCTTGCGGTAAAGAAGTACTCCATGGAGACTATGACGAGAAGCGCGAGAAACGCAACGAAGACGAAATACTCGAAGTAAAGGAAGCTTATCATGGCCGAGAGGATTCCGAAGAGCGAGATGATTATAAAGGTCCTTATCCCCGCACCACCTATCCCCCTGTGCCTCTTGCGCTCCCTCTCCATGCCTATGAGGGCGCCTATCATCATCGCAACGAAAAAGCCGTAGAGGATGTTGTAGTCCATCGCTTACTTATTCGTTCAAGGAGGTTTTTATACCTGCCTTTTCGGCAGGAAGAAAGAAAAACAGCCGGAATTCCCCAGCACTTCGCTGGGGAATTCAAGTGTCGTCGAGCCGTTTATTAGACCTGGGCGATGCGGCCGAAGCGAAGCTTCGGAGCAAATAAAAACATTAACAACTTCTAAAAGAATGTTTATATAGCCCTAATGCCTAAAATTTAACAACCATAATGAAAACCGTTAGGTTTATTGTCGACGGCGAGGTTCAGGGCAAAACCTACAGACCGCATATTGTGGCAAAGGCAAGAAAACACAAGGTTGGCGGCTATGTAAAAAATCTTCCGGATGGCACAGTAGAGATTGTGTGTTCCGGCAATGAGACCGTAATCAACGCTTTCTATGAAGATATAACAAGTGAAGCAGGGAAGGAGCTAAAAGACTGCCTGGCCGACGTTACTCAGATATCCAGCCCCGAGGAATTATCTCCTAAGGAGTACGAATATTTTGCAATAGAATACGGAGAAATGAATGAGGAGATGGCGGAGGGATTATCAACAGGTGCGGCATACATAAGAGAACTCAGAGGCGATATGAATAATAACTTCAATACCTTAGATGAAAAATACCATACAGTTTCTGAGTCATTAGATTCCCTATCCAGTAAAATTGATTCCTTACCTGATAAACTCGCCGACAAACTTTCTGATTCACTTGATTCATTACCAGATAAACTTGCTAAGAAATTTTCTGAGACATTTTCTTTTGAATCGTTGGCTAAGGTTTTGGAGGAGCATGATAAACGACTAATTGATGCTCTAAGGGAAAAATAAACAGATATCTCCTTCCAGAGCATCAAAATACTTATGTCTATGAAATAAAACCATAAAGTGGGCCGTGTAGACTCCCCGTTGAATTTTGCTTCGCAAAATT
>JAHIKS010000117.1 GCA_018897475.1 Candidatus Altarchaeota archaeon | reverse complement strand
TAAATAGTTACTGAAAACAGAATCGAAATGCTTGGCAGACTCTCTCACAAGCAAAGGTATTTCGGTTATGGGTAGCATAGGACATCACCTCCTGGCTAACCTAACCACCTCCAACAAACCAACCTTTCAGTAATTTATGGTGTCAAGCACCATAAATATAAAAAGCGTCAAAGTTCAGTAGATACAGATTTAATTAAAAGAATTAGCTGCCTTCTGGCCAGTATTTATTCATCTCCTTTATAACTGTCTCACCGCCAATCAGTGACTCCCTTAGAACATCCGTTATCTTTTCGGCGGTTACAACCTCAATCTTGCCCTTATATCTCTTCTCAAGGAGCACATCCTTCTCGTTGCTTTTGGGAATTATAACCTTCTTTAGTCCTGCCTCTATGGCCGCTTCAATCTTTTGGGTTACCCCTCCGACTGGAAGGACCTCTCCCCTGACGGTCAGGGAACCCGTCATTGCAACGCTCTGGTCCACAGGAACATTCTTGAAGGCAGATATCATCGCAACAGCAACGGAAACGCTTGCCGAATCCCCCTCAACGCCTTCATAGGTCTGGAGAAACTGCACAAAGATGTCATACTTCTCCTTTATGTCCTCGCCGTAGACTTTCATTATAACACCGGAGACGTTCTGGATTGCCTCCTTTGCTATGTCTCCAAGCTTCCCGGTAGCTATTATCTCTGACTTCTTTCCTCCTGGGGCTACCTCCGCCTCGATTGGGAGGACCGTTCCTCCTTCTCCCAGAACTGCAAGCCCGTTGACCCTGCCAATCCTGCCGCCCTCCGTAATCAGTATATTGTACTCTTTCTTCCTGTCGAGATAGAGGTCACCCATCTGGTGCTCAAGAGTCCTTGCAGCCTTCTTGCCATCCATTACATCCTCGGGGGTGACGTATTTATGGCCTTTTTCCTTTGATATGTCCCCTGATGCCCTTATCAAGCCGCCAAGCTCCCTGAACTTTAGAGTAATCTTATTCCTCATACCGGCCTTCCTTCTCGCCTCCCTTATTATCTCTCCAACGGCATCCCTTGTAAAGTGAGGAATCTTCCCGTCCTTGTTCACTTCTTGGGCAACAAACTGGACCAGTTTCTTTTTGTAGTTCTCCGAGCCGTCTATCATGTCATTCATGTAAACCTCATAGCCATAACCCCTGATTCTTGAACGAAGGGCGGGGTGCATATGCTCTGTATCCTTAAAATTTCCTGCCGCAATCAGGACGAAGTCAGCGGGCACAGGGTCTGTAATCACCATGGCCCCGGAGCTCATCTCACTTCTCCCCGTTATCGACAGTTGTTTTTCCTGCATCGCAGTAAGCAAATCCTGTTGCGACCTCCCGAGGGATGCCACCTCATCTATAAAGAGGATTCCCTTGTTGGCTTTATGAATCAAACCCGACACAACTCTCAGATGTGCCGGAGTCCCAAGCCCTCCTGATTGCAGGGGGTCGTGCTTTACATCTCCCAGCAATGCACCAGCATGCGTTCCAGTCCCGTCAAAGAATGGGGCGGCCTTCCTTGTTGCATTATCCACTATCAGCTTCGGGATGCTGGATTTTTGCCCACCCATCATCATCATCCTTAGATTCAATCCAAAGAGGAAGAACATCAGGATTCCAAAACCGATAAGGGCGACCGCAACAAGAGGGTCGATTAGGTCCATAATGGACAGAACCAGAGTTCCGAGAATTATAATGAAAGGCAACAATAATTGCCCTTTTGGCCGCTCCTCTGTGGTACCGCTCTTCTCCCTATCTCTTTTCACTATCTTTATCCCTTCCCCTGCAGGGACGGCCCTGATTTTAGGATTATTCTCATCCTCCTCGTTTGGATAGGCAAGAACATCCACCAGGTCCTCACAGGAGAGCAATTCTGTCATTGCAAGAGCGAGCATTGACTTTCCTGTTCCAGGCACTCCAATGAGGAGAACGTTCCTTCTCTGCTTTGCAGCCTTCCTTATTATATCGACTGCCCTCTCCTGACCGATAACCTGGTCTACCAGCTTCTTCGGAATCTTGACCTGATCGGTAGTCTCAAAGTCCTTCCAGGACTCCATCGATTCTATATCAATCTTCCTCTTGGTTTTGGTCATTCTTCCTTACACGACGCCCCTCTATAAGTATTTGTATATACTGGGGGTAATATGTATAATGCTACTATGTATCTGAAGTCTAAAAAATAAAATGCCCTACAAGATTCCTACGGCAATTAGATATGAGGAAAAACTTTTCGGCCCATTAACGATTAAACAATCGATATATGCCGGAATTGCAGTCTCCATAGCACTCTACATGATCTTTTTCTCCAGCTTTGATTTTGTCATAAGGATTATTGTTTCCATAGTCGTTATTCTCCTGGCAGTGGGTTTCATAATGTTCGACCTTGAGACATACCTGGGGAATTATATATCATTCATGAGGCAGGACCGGGAGGCATCATGGATATCCCCTGCCGCAAGGAAGCTGATGGATATCAAATCCATAAAGGCAGATACGGAATTTCTCAAGAACGGAAACGCAATTGCTGCTATAAGGGTAATCCCAATAAACTTCGGGGTTCTCGGAAAGGAGGACCGGGATTCGGTAATCTACGGCTTCCTGCAGTTTCTGAACTCCCTGAACTTTTCGATACAGATAGTCATGAGGAGCGTGAATCTCGACCTATCCGACTATCTGACAAACCTCAAGCGGAGAATTATCCAGAGGGACGACAAGATGGCCCTGGCATATTATGAGCACTTCTCCGAGTACATGTACGACTACATCAAGAAGAACAGAGTGAATGACAGGCTCTTTTATATAGTTGTTCCTGCCAAGAAACACTGGGACGAGCGTGAGATGATACGGAACCTCGATTCAAGATGCAAAAGCATCATAGAAACTCTCTCAAGGTCGGGAATCGTGGCGGAGAGGCTGGGCAACAAAGAACTGCTCAATCTATACTCGTCCTATTTTACACAGAGCTTCTACATGGACGAGGAATATTTATCACCGATAACCATGTATAAGAAGATATGGAAGGGCAGCTCGGAAAGTGGGACCATCTCATCCCCCTCGGTTCAGGAAATAAAGGCAGAACCCACGGCCGCCTTTTCAAGTCCGAAGGAATCTCAGATTAAGGAAAGAATTCAAAAATCTACTCCAAAAAAAGAACCCAACTCCCTAGTGAATTAAATTGGCATTTCCAATAAAACTACCTGGTTTGCCCTTTCTGAAGGGTAAGGAGAAAAAGAAGCTTACGGGAACATATGAAGACTATGAGAGCAAACTCATAGGGTACCTCACTTCTCCCCCGACAATCGTAAAGCACCCTAACGAGATTCAGGCAGATAAATATCATCGCTGTATTGCAGCCATAAACTATCCCCGCCTGGTGGAGGCTGGCTGGCTCACAAGGCTGATAGAGATGAATCTCGACTTTGACCTATCCATTCATATAGCCCCCTACTCCATTGAGAGCACCATAAAGATGCTTGAGACGGAGCTAAAGAAGCAGAAGACGGACCTGTTTGGCCTGAAAACGGAGGGCAAGATTATACCGCAGTCGTTAATTCAGAAGCACGAAGATACCAAGGCATTGCTCGAGGCAATCCAGAGCGGGACCGAAAAGATGTTCTCCATGGCCCTATATATCGATGCAAAGTCCTACGACCTCAAGGAACTGGACAAGATAACCGCAAAGATTCGGGGACAGATGAATTCCATCATGGTTACTCCCAAGATAACCGCCTACCAGATGTACAAAGCGCTGAAGTCGATACTTCCCATAGGGCATGACGAACTGAAGATAACGAGGGAGATAACCTCTTCTGCGGCATCATCGTGTTTTCCGTTTGCTATTACATCCCTGGAGCCCCATGCAACAGGAATTCTGATTGGCTTTAACAAGAGGAACAGCATACCAATAATAATAGACCCCTTTGAGTTGAGCAATCCAAACATGCTGGTTCTTGGTACCTCTGGAGGGGGTAAGAGCTACTGCATCAAATTAATGCTCATGCGTGAATTCATGGAGAGTGTCGATATAAACATAATTGACCCGCAGGCGGAGTACACCGACCTGATTAAGACCTTCAATGGAAAGACCATAAAGATTGCCCCTGGTTCTAACGTTGTTATAAATCCGATGGATCTGATGGGCCAGACACTGGACGAGAAAAAGCTGTCCCTGCTTGCGTTCTTCAGGGTTCTGATGGGTGAACTGAAGGAGTCTCAGAGGGCAATTCTCGATGACGCAATAGATGCCACCTACGAGGAAATTGGAATTACAACAGACCCAAGGACGTGGTCAAAGAGGCCACCAACACTGGAGGATTTATACAAGCAGGTTTTGCCGCTCACAAGATCCGACAAGGACGTCATCTATAAACCCGCCCTTGAAATCGCCAATAGAATGAAAACCTACGTCCATGGCCCGCTGAGATTCCTCAACCAGCAAACCAAGATAGACCTGGACAACAGGATGATATCCTTTGACATAAGGGACATACCTGATGTGGGCAAAGGCACTCTTATGTTTCTACTTCTGGAATACGTCTATAACATGATGAAGAAGTCCAAGAAGAGAAAGATGTTAGTCATTGATGAAGCATGGATGGTTCTTTCAGCAGGTGAGGAGGGTGAATACATCCTGAGGCTTGTCAAGACATGCAGAAAGTTCAACCTGTCACTGACCATGATAACCCAGGACGTGGAGGACGTCCTTACATCAAGAGCTGGAAGGGCAGTAATGGCTAACACGGCAACAAAGCTCCTTCTCAAGCAGGACACAACCGTGATTGATGAAATTACCGAGAGATTCCATCTCAACGAGGCGGAGACAAGACAGCTGAGAATTGCAGGCACGGGAGATGCACTGCTTATAGCAGGGGCCCTCAGAGTGCCTATAGAGATTAAGGCATCCCCTGAGGAGCACAAACTCATAACCACAAAGCCCGACGAGCTACTGGACATGGTACGCAAGGCCAAGGGCCCGGGGGTAGAGAGGGAGATGGCACCGGAACTGGACATCAAAAAGGCGGTGCAGGAGAAAACCGCTTTCACAAATGAGCAGATTAAAACTCTGATGGATATAGGTTTCAACGAGGTCAGAGTCAGCGACCTTGAGGGAACAAGCAAGCTCTATATGATAAAGAACGAAACAGAAGATACTGATGAGCATTTTGTTGTCCAGAACCTTGCCAGGAACGAGATTAAGAAATATACAGACAAGGCCCTGATACATCATACAAAAATGCCGGACATAACATTTGAATCATCAGACGGCAAAATAGTCGCAGTTGAAATCGTGGCAGACATAAGCCTGAAGAGGAACATAGAGGCGATTGAGGAGAAGATAAACATCCTGCGAAAGTACGACGATTACTTCTTCATAGTCGGAGATCCAAAGCTTGTGAAGTATGAGAGCTTCGGGGAGATTCTGACAAGAACCCAGGTGCCGGCAAAGATTAAATCCTATTTTGAGCAGTAGTTTATTTTTATAATCCAAATCTACTCACTGGACTCTATTTATCTATAAACTATGAATTAATTATTGATGGCACAAAGCGGGCTTAAAAAGACGAAGGTCAGGTATGAAGGAACGGAATATGTGGAGGAGCCGGTCACGACGGAGGCATCCACCAGATTCCCCACCATACTCCTGTGGCTGTTCTACCCCATCCTGCTCTATACGCTGTTGGCAGGCATACTCGAACCAGGGTCACTATTCTATTATCTAACTGCCTTTTTTGCAATTATCCTTGCATTGCTCCCCCCAACCATCCTGAACCTCACTGACCCTGAAAGGGCCGCCCTCTACAGGACCGGCAAATTCAGGAGGATTATAGGTCCTGGGTGGTATTTCCCCCTTATCACGTTCCTTGATTATGAAACAATAAAGCTGGTGGACATAAGGATGGAACAAATCATCATAGAGCCGCAGCCCGTAGTAACCAAGGACAAGATATGGTTCCAGATAGCCCCAACCATCTTCCTATATGTCTCGAATGCGGAAAAGGCAATCAGGAACGTCCAGGACTACAAAAAGGCAGTGGTCGATTATGTTGTAGCAGCACTGACATCAATCTGCGGTGCCCAGACCTCGGATTACATAGTCACGCACATGGACAAGATAAGCAGGGACCTGGAGGAGGGGGTGGCAAAACTAGCATCTGTTCCCGGAAGAGAGTGGGGCGTCGAGGTCCCAAGGGTTGAGATAAAATCCATTGAGTTCCCTGACAAGGTTCAGGACGCAATGCACGACAGGGTTGCTGCAGAGCAGAAGAAACTTGCTGCTCATGAGCAGGCGGAGGCATCAAAGGTCGTTATAGATGCGGTAAGGGAAGCCGGCGCAAAGCTTACCGACCCTGCAATCACTTACCTTTATCTAGAGGCCCTGGACAAGATGGCACAGGGGAGGGCAACCAAGATTATCATGCCAATGGAGATATCCAAGATTGCCGAAAGGATTACCAAAACTACCGGGGGGCTGACTCCTAACCAGAGCAACCAGTTACATGGTGCTCTTGAAACATACGAAGACAAACTAAAGAAACTTGAGGGTGAGGTGGAGGAAAAGGAAAAAGAGCTGGAGGAGTTAGAGAAGACACAAGAGACAACGTCCTCAAAAGAAAAACCCGGGGAAGAGGATTATGCTAAAAAGATTGAGGAGATAAAGAAGAGAATAAAGGGGATGGAAAAATGACAGGAGAAGAAATAGACACGCACAATATCAGTGTGGACGAGGAAGAAAACTCAGTGGCGATACGGGTAAACCCGAGGCTCTACAAGACGCATTTCATAATGAATGCAGCCCATGATCTCACAGAAACGGCAGGCTATCAGCATACCGATATAGTGATAGACGGCGACCCAGATACAACCATAGTAGTAAAATTCATACCAAGGGAAAAGAAGACAAGAAAGGAACTGCTTAACATAGCGTACCAGTTCAATTCCTTGCTGATTGCCCTGACTACTACAAGATAATGGATGTTGATGAACTAAGCAAGAAGCTCTTTGGTGATGAAGAACCTCAAAAACCAGCGTTCGGTCCTGAAAAGATAAGGCTCATTGTTGAGAGGATTCTATTAAGGGACAATCTGACCCTTAAGTCCATCGATGCGACTGAAGAAGGAGACTATCTTGCAAAGTCCAGCGACACCGGGGGGAGCAGGATTTTCTCTTTTGTAAGACTGGAATCCTCACAGAAGGGCATAGAAAGGGGCTCCCTGGAGGATTTCTATCGTGAGGCAATTGAGAAGAATTCTGACCGCCACATATTCATAACCGATTCGGTCTTCACGGAAGAGGCCCAAGCCTTTGCAGCCGAGAAGTACATCATCCTTGTCGATGGCAAAGAGATAGAATCTATTCTCGCAGAAAAAAAAGAACTTGAGATAGAAAAGGCATTCATCTCGGGGAAGAGTGATGGAGAGGCCCTTCAGTATTTCAAAACCCGGAGAAAGAAAAAGACATTTCGTGTCCTTGGAACGGAGGAAAAGATTGAGGAGATTGACAGGAGATACTCGTCCGTTGCATGCTATATGGTTTCCTATGCGGGGGAGGAGGTTGTCGAAAAAACGAGGGTCTATGTGGATCTCACCTTCGGCGAGATTTATAGGGTTGTGGAGGGAAGGGTCGAGAAGAATGACATAATAAGGAGGATAATGAACCTTCCCGAGAGTGCCAGGGAACTGCTAATCGAGCTGCTTCAGCATAAGAAGATAGACCAGGAGCATATAGCCGGCAAGGAACTCGAACTCCTGAAGAAGAAAAGGTTCGTCAAGACGGAGATTAAGGAGGAGTCAAAGGGCATCCTTATTGTCATCATAGACGAGATACTCGATGCAGTGAGGCTTATCTCGCGGGGAGCATCAGAGTTTGGCGGCAAGAGCTCTCAGGCCGAGACGATATACCGTGACCCAATGAAAACAGAAATACGGAGGTTTATCAGCCCCGACGTCATCGAGAAATTTGACCACACCTATGACCTTGAGTTCTATGCAAATACCCGAAAACCAAGGGAAGAATTCGACCGCGATGAAATCAAGTATGACAAGGACGAGGTCGCGATAGTCCTTGATGCTCTAACGGAGGAGGATGAAGAGATAGAATTCAGGTATATGGCCTTTATACCCTACTACAAGTGCACATACCATGGCAAGGAGAAATACAGATACCTGAGGCACTCGGAACCCAAGCTCAAGAAGGAGAAAAAGCGCAAAACTGTCGCGGTGATGGGTACACTCTTCCTCTTTGTGCAGATAATACCCATGCTTCTGGCAATGCTCCTTCTTCTGGGGCTGATATCCACGTTCCTGACTGCGGAAATCATCACGCAGCTATTCACCGGGAATGAGATTGTAGACCCCTTCATAGGGGCCATTGCCGGCAGCATACTGTTCGGGAGCTCCATCGCTGCATATGTCCTCGGAGGCGAGCTGTTGAACCTCGGAGTCAGTCTTCTGGCAGTTACCGCATTCCTCGTTGCCTGGGTTACGGTGGGGTTCATACAGTACCCTCTAGAGGCTAAAATCATTGGCCCAAAATTCGCTCTCTGGAGGAACCTCCTGTCATTCGTCCTGTCAATAGTTGTGGCAATCATCACAGTTTCAATGCTGGGCACCTAAGATGGAAACCAACAAGATTCAGTGGTATGTACTCTTCATAGTTATCCTAGCATACGTTTTCCTTCTCGTCATCTATCCAGAGAAGGGAAATGAATCGTTGAAGAATTCAATAGAACTATTGGAGAGAATTCTACCATACCTTCTGTTGGTCCTGGCCCTGATGATTATCTTCAATTACCTCTTCCCGGTCAAGGTTATTGTAGACTACATGGGCAGGAATTCGGGCATCAGGGGATGGATAATAGCAATAATCGCCGGGCTGATTTCCGTCGGACCGGCCTATCTCTGGTATAGGCTCCTGAGAAGGCTTATGGAGGAGGGCACAAGCCCCGGCCCTGTTGCAGCATTCCTCTATGCCAGGGCGATAAAAATCCAGTTCATTCCGCTTATGGTGGTCTATTTCGGCCTGGAATACGTCGGAATACTGACCGGGGTAATGATTGTTGCATCAGTCGTGATAGGAATACTCATGGAACTAATCATGGGGCTATTCTACCCGATGTACCGGCAATAGTCCCTGCAAGAAGCGAGTGGTCTGCCAGAACTAATGCTAACATCGCCTCGACGACAGGGACGGCTCTTGGCACTATGCACGGGTCGTGCCTGCCCCCCACCATTATAGTCGCCCCCTCCATCGTTGCCAGGTTTACCGTCTTCTGTTCCTTCCCGATGGATGAGGTCGGCTTTATCGCGACCCTGATGACTATCGGCATCCCGTTCGATATGCCGCCGAGAATTCCCCCGCAGTTGTTGGTGCTGGTTCTGACCTTGTCGTCATCAATAATGAACTCGTCATTCGCTTCAGAGCCCTTCATCTTTACCAATTCAAATCCGGCTCCAATCTCAACCCCCTTCACGGCAGGAATCCCCATCATTGCCGCTGCAATCTCCGCGTCCAGCTTATGGGAGAGGGGCTCCCCAAGGCCCGGCGGAACTCCAAGAGCAACGGCCTCCACTATGCCGCCGACAGAGTCGCTGTCCTCCCTTGCAGCAAGAATGGCCTTCTCCATCTCATCGGCCCTGTCCAGCGCTCTAACGGGGTTGGATTCGATTTTCTTTTTAATCTCATCAATATTATTCGAATTTACTTCAACACCGTCCGCTTTAATCCCCCCAATCTCTTTTGAATGAGCGATAATACTGATTCCAGCAGTCTGCAGCAGCTTCTTCCCTACTGCTCCGGCAGCCACCCTGGCAGCCGTCTCCCTTGCACTGTTTCTTCCGCCACCTCTCCAGTCCACGTGGCCGAATTTCTGCCTCCATGTCAGGTCGCCGTGGCCCGGCCTCGGAGTGTCCTTAATGGCTTCGTACTTCGAGGAATCAACGTCCCTGTTCTGGATGAGCATGGAAATAGGACTTCCCAGGCTCCTTCCCTCAAAGATTCCGGATAGAATCTCAACCCTATCCTCTTCAGCCCTTGGCGTCACTATGGAGCTCTGCCCCGGCCTTCTTCTATCCAGCTCTGCCTGAATCTCCTCCTGCTTCAGCTCAAGGCCGGACGGGCAGCCATCCACGACACAGCCGATTGCGCTGCCGTGCGACTCACCCCATGTAGTGACTCTAAAGAGCCTCCCGAAGGTGTTCATAGTTATTATATTCGATTTAATCTCAATATATTAGGAAATGATAGATGAGAGCACAATCATTGAGCTGCTGAGGAAGGCAGTATGCGACCTCCCCGGGGACGTTGAGTCAGCGCTGGAAAAGGCACTGGAGGCTGAGGGCAGCGAGACAGCGAAGATTCAGCTAAAAAATATTCTTGATAATGTAAAATATGCAAGAGAGAATTCAATTCCCCTCTGCCAGGACACGGGGATTCTCAGGTTCTATGTCCGGCTGGGGAAGGCAGGTGTGGAAGCAGAAGAGGTGAAGGGAATCATTCTCCGGGCTGTAGAGAAAGCAACCGAGGAGATACCCCTGCGCCCAAATTCCGTGGATGCACTAACAAGAGAGAATTCCGGAAATGTTCCTGAAATTGAATTTGAATTCACAAAAGACAATTCCATCGAGATTAC
>JAHIKS010000007.1 GCA_018897475.1 Candidatus Altarchaeota archaeon | reverse complement strand
TCGAAGTCTTTTTTGTCGTAAAACCTGCTTCGGATGGCGCGAATGTGGCAGAGCGACGCAGTCGCTCTGACACGTGTCCGAATCGAAGATTCGGCCACATTCCCATGCAGTTAACAATGGAATTCCTCCGTATTTATGCAGGGTGGCGTTTATTTTGTTTAATTCCTGCTGGCTCAATAGTTAATAACCCGCTCGCAACCCTCATAAATCCTAGATGTAGTGCCTAACTCGGTTTATTTTACTGGAATTCAATAATCAAGTGGTTGGGATGAAACAATTTATAATTTCGCCTTACTCCCGATCGGATTGTTAACTTAATAAAAAGTTCACTAAATAATCGTTAAGTGAAATCGTGGACTTCGGGTGCAACCACTTGATAGAAACAAAATAATGGTGATACTGTGAAAATACGAAAAATTAAAGTAAAAAATTTTCGCAATCTTCGTAAAATCGAGGTATATCCAACACAAACCACGATATTTGTCGGAGAAAATAATACGGGCAAATCAAATCTTTTATACGCACTCCGATTATTACTTGACCCTGATGCAAAAAGACTTGAATCCGAAATTTCTGAGGATGATATTAATGATGCGGCCAAATCAGAAGGAGAAAACAGTTTTTCCATAGCTATTGAAATTGGTGATCTTCAAAAGCATCAAGAGCTAGAGGCTATTTTTAGGGATCGCATTTCTCAGGAGGGTGAAGAAACTTATATCACTATAGAAGGCAAATATGAACCTGATGAGGAAGGACCCCATACTTGGAATGTCCAGGTATTAACTCCAGAAGGACGGCACAACGATCCTATCCCCTTTTCACCTCGGATGGCTCGTTCTATTCCCCTATACTTTCTTGACGCCATTCGGGATGCTCAGAAAGAAATGAGGGCAACGGGGAGGGGGGCCCTATCACAATTGCTTAATGACATAGAGCTTGGAGATGTTGAAGAAGACATTATTACGAATATTCGGAATGCAAATAAAGCACTTAGCCGAAATGAAGGTATTAATGATTTGGTAAAATGTATTACGACTCTTTTATCACCTCACATTCCGGGCAGTCAAGGTGATGTCTCAATGACAGTTGCTACTGAGGATCCTACTCAATTGGTTAAGGGACTTCGTCTTAATCTTAAACGTCAATCAGACTATAGGGCTTATGATATGTCCCGACATGGTACAGGCTTACAAAATCTTGTACTAATAGCAATGTTTCGACATAGAATATCTACGGCAGGAGGAATTCAGCCAATTCTTGCCATAGAGGAGCCCGAGGCTCATTTGCATCCGCAGGCTCAGCGCTGCTTACAAAAGGACTTAGAGAAAATTGATGGGCCGGTACTTTTGACAACCCACTCACCAGCTATTGTTGAGTGCTCTGATCCGTTAGGACTTATCCGCCTGACTTCAACTGATCAAAATCAGGCTACAACACATCAAATAGATTCATCGAAAATCAATGAAAATGATCTTAAGCTATTGGCTAGGATGATGCGTTCAGGACGTGCAGATGCTTTTTTTGCGAGGGCAATTATTGTTGTAGAAGGGGCATCCGAAGTCATCGCTCTGCCGGCTTTTGCCGAGCAGAAGGGGTATAATCTTGATCGTGATGGTATCTCCGTGGTACCCGCAAACGGGAACTCTTTCTCATATATCTTACATTCTTGCAATAGCGAACATTTTTCAATACCTGTAGCAGTTACTTTTGATACGGATGCATTGCAATCAAATAATGGACTAGTGAATGAAGCATATAAAGCGGGTTTAATTAATGAAGAGGATCGCGACTCTGGTAAGAATGGTTCAGCAGAAACTCGTCAAACAACACTAGAAAAAATTGATTGGATTCCTGTGGAATCAAATTTTGAGGAGGAAATTGCACGAATTGGATACCTTTCAGTGATTCTTAGAGTAATTGATGATGAAGGAGCTACCTCCTCTTTAGATAATTACCTCACTAACCAAAGTTTCACAAAGGATGCCCAGGGTGTTGCACAGTTCCTTAATAATAACCCCCGTGGAAAACGTCTCAAAGTTCCAGTAGCACGTGCAGTAGCTAATGAGGTTGAGACTGTAGGCCGTATTCCTGATTGCTTTGATAAAGCTTTCAAAAAAGCGATTTATTTGGCAAGAGGCGATGAACCCACAACATGAGTTTGACTCCAAAACAAAAAGAAGTAGTTGAAGCGACCGAAGGCCATTATGTAGTGTTAGCCGGCCCAGGTTGTGGAAAAACGCATACGATAACGGAAAAAATACTGCACATTTTCGAAAAAGAAGCTATCCCAGAACCCTGTGGTCTTTTAGCAGTGACTTTTACTGATTTCGCTGCACGCATTATGAGAGCTCGATTGCGTTCCAAAGGATTTAGTCAATGGGATCGAGTTTGGGTAGGTACATTTCATTCTTTTGGTCGCCATATCCTGGGATGCTATGGTAGTGACATTGGTATTCAAGAGGATTTTGAGATTATCGAAGTTGATAAACGCGATTTGATATTGCACAAGATTATTGAAAAGCATTTAACTGATGTTACTTCTTCTGAGATTAAAACGATATTTGATGGATTAAAACGAAGAGGCATATACTCTGAACAAGGTGAGGATAATCCTCAATCAGATATACGTGAAGCTTATAAAGAGTACAATCAGATTCTTCGAGATGAGAATTTACTCGACTTTGGAGATTTGGTTGCCCTTGCAGTTCAATTATTTCAGAAGTCAGATTTTGTTAAAAGATTATATACGAGATTCTTTAGCTATGTGATTGTCGATGAATTTCAGGATACTGACAAGCAGCAACTTGAGATGATTCGACTTCTTGCTGAACCAGCGATTGGGAGTACAATTGTTGGTGATGATGATCAATCAATATTTGGGTGGAGAGGTGCCCTAAGAGAGAATGTGTATAACATTAAAGAGTTGCTCGGTTCAACTGAGATCGTACTCAGCCATAATTTTAGATCTGATGAGGTAATCGTAGAAGCTGCTGCAAAAGTAATCGGTTTTGATTCAAATAGACGGGATAAGAATATAGAGGCTGTTTCAAAAGAACGAGGGTATCTATATGGGGTTGAGTTTAACGATCCGGAAGATGAGGCACAATATGTTATTGGGTGGATCAGTGAAATATTAGGTGATAATAAGGTAAGCGACCCAGGCAATATAGCAATCATTACTCGAGTTCGTTATCGGGCGGAATGTGCAGTACAAAAACTGGATGAAGTTGGTATTTCGTGGTTTGACCGTTTTCGTCTCAATTTTCAGGATTCATGGGAAACTGCACTTGCACTTGCTGTTATAGAACTTGCACATAATCATAGGTCAAGCCTATATTTACACAGGGTATTGGTAGCAGTTGAAGAGGGTGGATTAGCATTTCGGCTTGGAGACAAAGACGCTCTTGATGTAGCTTTAAGAATTCGTGATCAACTTAAAAGTACTGAAAATTTAGAATTTGACCCGAACAAAGTACATGAAATTTTAGACGCTGCGGGATTGGAAGAAATTATACAAAACACGTCAACTGGCATAGGCGATGCAAAACGAAGGATGACTAATATAGAGAAGATGATGAGGGACATCTCTTCGGAGGCTGAAAAGCATGATCTTGATCTTATTCATGTAACCGATCGATTTTTAGGTCATGGGGCGATACAAATTAGATCTAGTCATCAGTCTAAAGGTGGTGAATTCGATGTTGTATTTTTTATTGGTTTAGAAGATGATATACTCCCTGACTATCGAACTCACAAGGATGACGATAAAATTGCCGAAGAGCGGCGAATCTTTTATGTTGGGCTAACAAGAGCCCGCAAAGTAGCATATCTGACAAGTGTATCTCACAGACCTATGCTGGGTTGGGTGAAAGATACTAGTCCTTCAAGATTTATGGGGCATATTCCTGATGAATATTTCAGTGAGGTTACTTTGTAGTGGTAATACAGAAAACAAAGGTTGTAATGTCGTTTCCAAAGAGCAGTGTAACATTTTGCTGAATCTAGAATTGGTTATCTGGGAGTTTCAGTAAAATTCATTACGTTACTCCATAATCTCTTTGACTTCATTTGATTTCTTGGGGATTGCTTCCTCATGAATCCATTTAGGTAGTAATTTTTTGAATCTGGGTTCACAGTATCGGTAATCCCCCAGCACCAATACACCCTCGTCAGTCGGGGAACGTATGCATCGTCCTATCGCCTGTGTTGCTGCAATGATTGCCGGAAGATGATAAGTTAGCGCTTCACCAGGCATTCCTCTTTTCCCATAGTATTCTTCGATTCGTTTCTGAATCTCTGAATGAGGTGCTAGTGGAAGCCCTATTACTGCAACAGCTACCATCTGCTCTCCAGAATAGTCTACGCCCTCACTAAGTCGTCCTCGACAATACCCAATAAGCATGGCATTTTTACTTTCCTTGAACTTTTTTTCTTGAGTGACTAATTCTTTTTTGTTCTTGCTACATACTCCTTCACAATATGGTCGGTATACTTTAAGGAAGTTTTTAGATGGAAAAAATACTCCAACATTTCCGTTTACTGCTGCTAGAGCTTCAATGGTTGTTTCTATGGCCTTTATATTTGTGGGGTCCTTCCTTTTCTTGGATAATGAAGTGACATCAGTTAGAATCATGATCTTCCTATTTTCTTTTGGAAAAGGGTTTGGGGTATCGTGGGTGTTGACGTTGATGTCGTCGTAGAACAATAGTTTCCTAAACTGAGCAAGTGGCGTTAATGTACCTGAGATTAAGGTCATTGATTTGGAGTTTTTTCTTAATTCTTTGATCTTGCGACGGGGGTCGATTTCAGCTACATTCAGGGACATAGTATAATCGCTAATATCGGGTTCTATTGGGGTTTGTTGTTCTTTTTGTTCGTATTTAAAAGATTTGATGTATTCCTCATCAGTCAAATGCATGTAATCTCCCAACACTTTTGCCACTGTGCAGATGATGGGTTCATCAAGAAATTCAGGCAACTCCCCCTCATTTGCCATCTTCCTAAATTGGCTTAATACTTCTTGACGTACTTTTTCTAGGGCTGAGACAGTGGTCTTGTTAAGAGTAAATACCTCTACTTTTTCATAAACAATCTGAATGCTTTTATCAAGTTCGTTTGTATTGAAGGGTATGTCGTCATCTTTAGACTCTTGACGTTCCTTTACTGTCAGGTATTCATTGAACCATTGAGTTAAAGACTGGATTACCTCATCCAATAGTTCAATAGACCCTTCAACTTCTTTTTTTAGAGAGGATAGATTGTATTCTGATTTGCCCTTGTGTGCGCGTTTGAGGAATTTTTTAGCATCTTTTATGTCGTCAAGACTGCACTGAGGAATGTCTTGTTTGATTATATGTTCTCTGATATTATGGGCTTCATCAATAACCAGGTGCGTATGGTCTGGACTACAGCCAATCCGACCTTTCGCATACATAATTTTTCTGATACCTGAGTCCAGAAAATACTGATAATGGAGAATCAATACTTTAGCGTTTTTAAGAGTGAGTATCATTACCTCATAAGGGCATGCTGGGAAGTGTAGCTCATTACATTTTTCCTTGAACTCATCAACATTCAACGGCTTTTTATGATGTTCATCCACAAGGCGATAGACATCCTCACGTGGTCGTAGACCCCCATCAGGAACGTATTCGTACGTATTAGTATAATAAGGGCAGTCATATCCCAACTGCCTCTCCCTGATTTTCTTTTCACGAGACCCTAACAAACTCCTTGAACAGGGGATATCTAAACCGTTTTTTAGATTTTTGCATGATTTATCTCTTCCTTGCCTACACACCTCTTTTGAAACATTTACCACACATGCCTTCTTTCTACCTATTAAAAAACCACACTTTAGTGGTGAACCCTCTACCTTATTGATTTTTCTTACCTCCTGTATAAAGCTATCATATTGGCTATGCGTCCTAGTCAAAATAACGACTTTATCATCTGGAGCAATTATATTCAATAATCCAGACAACACCATAATCGTTTTTCCAGTCCCTGTTGGAGAATTCAACAGTAATACTTCCCCCACAGAAGCTGACGACTTAATAGCATTAATACCCTCCTCCTGACCCTTGTGAAAGCTCTCATAGGGGAAATACTTGGAGGCGGGCGTTCTGGGGTCCTCTATCTCCCCGATTTTAGGTTTGAATTCTTCATGAGATGATTTGATTTCCTTTTCCTCAATCCCTTCGAGATAATATCTTGGATTGAGTTCCAGAATTCCATCATAATGGGTCCAACGGCCTTTAAGATCCAAAAGCCATTGCATGTCTCGCTTATCTAAGTCCCCACGTAGGATAATATGTGAATCACCTTCGAATTGATTTAACAATTTCTTGACCTTGTCTAAAAGATGCCGCCTCTTTTCTTCCTGCAGACCCTTAAGTGAATCAAACTTATTCAAAAGTCCATCGATTTCAGTTAGAGATGTATTAGTCATAGGTTAAACTCAACTGTTTTGAAAACTAATTTGACACTTAATTCTTTGATTTGATGAATTTTTCAAGT
>JAHIKS010000116.1 GCA_018897475.1 Candidatus Altarchaeota archaeon | reverse complement strand
GGTGGAGGGGTCCACGACCAGCGTGCCGACCACAACCCTCCCAACAATCGTAAGCCTGAGCAGGGACATGGCCGATTCCGTAACGTCCGGAACGGGCCTTGAGGTCACGCTCTCGCTTGTCAAAGGGGACAACCCCCCGAACGCAGTAACCATAACGGAGTACGTCCCGTCAGGCTGGACGGTGACGGATTCGAATCCGGCATACAACGGCTACGACTCCGAAACCGGGGAGATTTCCTGGGTATTCTTTACCTTCGATTTCTATACCAGAGACATAACCTATACGGTGGGGGTTCCACCTGCAGCTTCAGGGATCGGGACGTTCAGCGGCCAGTACCGATACAACCACCCGGACACGAGCGCCGAAACGACCGAAACTACGTCGGGGGATACGACCATTAATGTCATTGGAGTGACCACAACCAGCACAACAACAACCACCTCGACTGTGGTGGGGACGACCACCACCATTCCGCCGATATCGCTTAGCAGAGACCTGCCCTCAATGGTGCTGGAGGGAGAGTCCATGGATGCAACCCTCAGCCTCCTGAAGGGAGAGGGCGCGCCGAACTCCGTCATAATCTACGAGTATATTCCTACCGGGTGGGCGATTACGTCAACGAGCCCGGCCCCCAGCGAGACCAGCGACGGCCTGATAAAATGGCTGCTCTGGGGCTCCGGCTTCTATAGCATGGACCTCACCTACTCGCTGACTGCACCTGTTGATTCCAATGGAACGATAGATATAAACGGGGAATTTTTATACAATGACGAGGGAAGCCCCATGAACGAAACGACCGCCGGAGATACGGAACTCCTGGTAAAGAGCCCGTCTGCTATTGCCGTGGCAGTAAACAGGACGTTCCTGCCGACGAGCGCGACCGTGAAGGCGCAGGCCTCGGTAAGGCTTGCTTTTGATGCCATGGGAACCGCGCCGTCTTCAGTGATAATAACCGATAATTTCCCGGCAGGGTGGAACGTCACAAGCTCATCCCCCAAGGCGACGAGCATAAGCACGTCTGCCGGAAGAATACGATGGAACGTAACAAATGTAACGGATAGGAACATTACCTATTCAATCAAGGTCCCTGCAAACGCATCCCTCGGGAACAGGACGTTCAGCGGCAGCTTCTCATACCTTGAGGACTCTACCAACATAACCGGCTCATTCGGGGGGGATTCACAATTTACGGTTGCTGCAAGCCCGGGCCTTGCGACCGTGGAGAGGGACCTTCCCGATTCTGCCAGCATAGACTCCTGCATCGATTCCGCCCTCGGCGTAACGATTGGTTCCGGCGTCAGCGTTGTCGCCATTGATGAATACGTTCCCCTGGGATGGAACATAAGCTCGTCGTCTCCTGCCTATACCTCGTTCTTACATGGAAGCGGAAAGGTGACATGGGCTGTCCAGGCCAACCAGACTGTCTCCTATTCGGTGTGCCCGCCCGCAAACGAAACCGAAGGAAGCAAAACTTTCACAGGGAGTTTCTCCTATTCGACATCGAGTATGTCGGTTGTAGATTCGACAGCAGGAGATGCTTCAGTTACAGTATCCTCAGTGCCAGGCGATACAAACGGCGACGGGGAAGTAAACGATTTCGAGCTTCTTGGCTTCATCAGCGAGTGGTCGGATGGAGAAGTTGATGACTTTGACCTGCTTGCGGCCATCGGCGCCTGGGCATCGTCGGGCTAATGCACTTACAGCACATCCCTTGGCTCTAATCTCTTTATTTCCTTATTGTCAAAATGCTTGTCAAAACTTAGTATTCTCAATCCAAATTTCATTGCCGTATGATATTGTAAGGCATCATCAAAATCCAACGACTCTTCCTTTGCAATTTTACATACGTCTATCTCATCAGGGATGCTCGGTGAATAGAAGATAATGCCTTTAAACTCCGATATTGTTTCCACGAATATCTGATAGGAACTCAGGTCTTTGAGTTTCTCCATTATAATGGCAATTGAATGCAATGAGAAAGATGTGACAAAAGCAGTAACCTCTCCTTCAAGAACCTTATTCAGAAGTTCCTTGCATTCCTCCGCACGCTCCTGGTCCAGCAGTACCTCGAGGAATATGCTCGTATCAATCAGATACATTCACCCACCAGTCTTTCGCCTTGTGCTGCAAATCCACTGATTTGAACTTTGCACCTTTTAACAAGCCTGCTATCCGCTCCACCTTTGCTTTGTGCCTTACGGACGGCTTTACTATAACGCTTACGTTGTTCTCTACCACTATGGAGTTGCGCGGCAACTTAAACCCGAAGACGTTTGGTTCCATGTTATGTAAATATTGGGTGGAGAGGCTTAAATTCTGGTAGGTTGGGGTTATATTTGCGGAATTCTTGTCTGTGGAGGGAATCATTCATAAGGTGTGTTCCTTGGAGCCCGGAGGAATGATATCAGAGTAATAATGGCGTTGTTTATCAAGAACGTCGCCTGTTATTGCATCAACGTGATATGTCATCGTTATAGGATAGTTCCAATGGGAAATCCTATAAGTCAGATAATATTCAATGGTGTCGTTATATTCTCTTGGGAAAACAAACAGTTCCACTCCTACATTTGTTGTTTCTTCGGAAAGGTTCACTATAGCCAATGCTATGTACGTGTCAATTTTTGGTGTGAGCGGAATATTTGGTTTTGGGTAAGTGCTAATTACTCTCCTTAACTTGTATCCACCGGTCTCATTTTCTAGTGCAATTATCATCACAGTAGCATTTATGAGATGTTCTTCGTAATATTTTTGGTACAGAACGAAACGTTCGCCTCTTTTGAGACCCCCTGGCACTAAGGCATATTTAGATTTATTGAACTCCCACTCTTTCAAATCTGTTGGGTCATCCATTCCCCAAAGCCATTTGTTATCTAGTAAAAATTGTTTTGCTACAGAACCTAATGTTTCTCCAGAGGTTCCGTTAACTTCAAAGCCGTAGCTACCATTATATATCTCTGATGCTGAACCCGCGTACTTATTCCACTCTATCTGCCAGTCTTTCCCGTATTTTTTCTTAAATTCGCTCCAGAGCATGAGGGTCTCGTTGGATGGAGATTTAGCCTTAACAACCAGAGGATATTCTATGGAAGTGGTTGTCTGTGGAGCTGTAGAGGAGGTAGTGTGCTCCTCCGTTCTTTCGACACACCCACCCACTACCAAAAGCAGAACAATAACCAATAATGCTCTAAAATTCATCTCACCAACCTACTCATGCGAAATGCCGATCAGTTCTTCGACCTTGGAATATCCCTGAGTGTCCATGAACTCCTCCAGTTCCGAACAGATTTCTGAAAAGACCTCTATGCCCCTGCTCATTACTGCCGTTCCAATACCGCATGCTGAGGCTCCGGCCATCAGCATCTCGGCCATGTCGGTGCCTGTCTGAATCCCCCCGGTTCCGATGATGGGAATCTTCACCTCTTCGTAGAGCTCGTAGACGCAGCGAAGGGCGATTGGCTTTATGGCGGGGCCTGAGAGGCCGCCGAATTTATTGGTGAGAACCGGCTTTCCGGCCTGTGCATCTATGGCCATGCCCGGGCCGTAGGTGTTTATTGCCGTGATGGCATCGGCACCGGCATCCTCCACCGCTCTTGCAATCTCTCTTATGTTAGTTACATTAGGGGTTAGCTTGACGATGAGCGGGACTTTGGTCGAGTTTTTGATACTTGCTACTATCCTTGCCGATGCTTTTGGGTCTGTTCCGAAGGCGCTGCCGAATTCACTCTCCACGTTAGGGCATGAGATATTGGCTTCAAGGAAGGCGGGCTTTGCCTCAGAAATCTTTTCTGCCAGCTGACCAAACCCCTTCTCCGAATGCGCGTAAAAGCTTGCTATGACCGGGACATCGAGCTCCTTTACTGCCTTTTTCAGCTCCTCAAAGGACTCTTCGGGTGAGGGACAGGAAAGGCCGACTGCATTGAGCAGGCCGCAGGGAGTTTCAACGACCACCGGGTTCGGGTGCCCCTTCCTCTTTTCGGGGCCTATGGATTTCGTAGTTACCGCCCCGGCTCCCGAATTTGCCACCCTGTCAAGAGTGGCAAAAGCAACACCAAGAATCCCTGCTGCGAGAATCGTCGGGTTTCTCAGCTTCACACCAGATAAATCTGTCGAAATTTCAACCATCTTAATAAATATTCTCCCTCACATAATAATACATGAAGCCAAAGATTCTGATTACCGACAAGCTACATCCTGCCGCCATAGAGGTGGCAAAGGGCTTTGCCGAGGTCCAGGAGTTCTACGGCCATTCTCCAGAGGAGGTTCTATCGAAGATTCCGGGCTATGACGCGCTGATTGTGAGGAGCGGGACCAAGGCCACGAGGGAGGTTATAGAGGCCAGCGACCTGAAGATTATCGGCCGCGCCGGAGTTGGGCTCGACAACGTGGACCTCGATGCCGCAAAGGAGAAGGGCATAGAGGTCGTGAATTCCCCGGAGGCAAGCACCATTGCCGTGACCGAACTGGTCATGGGCGCGCTGCTGACCCTGCTCAGGAACATCCACCACGCCGACAGGAGCATGAGGGAGGGCAAGTGGGAGAGGAGCAGGTTTACAGGAAACGAGCTCTATGGAAAGACCCTGGGCATTGTGGGTTTCGGCAGAATCGGCAAAGAGGTGGGAGAAAGGGCCAGGGCGTTCGGCATGAATATTCTTGCTTACGACCCGAACATAACCGCCGAGGACGCGAGGGAATTCAACGCCGAGTGCGCGGAACTTGATGACTTGCTCAAGAGAGCTGACATAGTGACGCTGCACATTCCGCTGGTAGAGGGCACAAGGAACCTGATAGACGAGGGGAAGATAGATCTCATGAAGGATTCAGCAGTTATAGTGAACATATCAAGGGGTGGCGTGGTCAACGAGAAGGCCCTCCATGACGCCCTGAAGGATGGTAAGCTAGGAGGCGCGGTGCTGGACGTATTCGAGAACGAGCCCCCGAAGGGGAGCCCGCTCATGAATCTAGAGAACGTCGTCCTGATGCCGCACCTCGGCGCTTCAACAGATGAGGCCCAGATTAACGCAGGGACCGTCGTTGTCGAAAAAATCAGGAATTTCTTCAGGGAGAAGTAGGTGGTTTTGTTGGACATCGGAAATGAGGTAGCTAGAAAATTTGCAGAGAATGGAATAGTTCTTAGTTCTGGCGGATTCGACAGAATTTCCCAGCACGAGCTGGACGTAAACAAGATTCTGAAGGTAGCGAAGGATAGGAAGCTGTGGCTGGTTACGGACGAATTCCTGCAGGAGTTCGTTCCGGGTGAGAGGGGGACAGAGAGCATTGATGAGAAAAAAGCAGATGAAGTCCAGGTGAAACGGCCAGGCAAGAGCATCTTCGCAAAGGAGATAGACTCTGAGCTGAAGATATATGAGGAGAGGGACATAACCAAGAAATCCACCTGCGAGGGCAAGATAGAGGACTTCGTAGGATACTTCAACAAGAAATATCAAAACGTCAGGGAGATACTGAGGGACAGGGACGTCCTCAAGGGCAGTGTGCCCATAAGCGCCGTAAAAAAGCACCCCGAAGACGTGACATCCATAATCGTCATGGTGACCGACAAGAGGGAAAGCAGGAATGGCTACAGGTTCCTCGAGGTGGAGGATCCCTCCGGCGATATGACCGTTCTAGTGCCAAAGGACAACAACCGCCCCATGGACGAGCTGTACTCTAGAATCATGCTCGATGAGGTCATAGGCATAATGGGCAAGATGCACAAAGACCTCTTCATTGCAAGCGAGATATTCCAGCCGGACATACCCCTTGACAACAAGACAAATTCAGCCGATGAGGAGGTCTGCATGGCGCTTCTGTCTGACATCCATGTGGGCAGCTATCTCTTTCTGGAAAAGGAATTCAACCACTTCCTGGACTGCCTGAACCTCAAGTGCAACAACCATGAGAAATTCCAGAAGATAAAGTATATCCTTGTTGCGGGGGACCTGGTTGATGGGGTGGGCATATACCCCAAGCAGGAGGAGGAGCTGTCTATCCCGGACATCTACAAACAGTATGACTTTTTTGCCTCTCTCATTGAAAGGGTTCCTGACTATATCGAGGTCGTCCTTGCAATGGGCAACCACGATGCCGTCAGAGGGGCTGAGCCGCAGCCGAGACTGGACAAGGACATTGGCGGCAGGCTCTACGACCTGGACAATGTGCATGTCGTAGGGAACCCTGCAACGGTCTCGACCCATGGAGTAAAGACCCTAATGTACCACGGGGCATCGCTGGACACGACAATCGGGTCGCTTGCAAACTGCACCTATTCAAGGCCTGAGACCGCCATGATAGAGTACTTCAAAAGGAGATACCTCATACCAAGCTACGGCAACGACAACATATCTCCCGAGAGGGAGGACTACCTCGTCATAAAGGATATTCCTGACATATTCCACGCGGGCCACGTGCATACGAACGGCTACGCGGACTACCGGGGAGTAAAGATAATAAACTCAGGCACCTTCCAGGCCAGGACAAAGTTCCAGGAGGCGCAGGGGCACGAACCTACCCCCGCAAGGGTGCCGGTCATGAACCTAATGAGCCACGAAGTCTCGGTGGTCCATTTCTAAGATGGAAAAATATTTCACGGAGCTGAGGGATAAGATATCTCAGGCATATGAGATAGCAAACAAGGCAAGGGCCGAGGGCAAGGACCCCGACTTCAGCGTCGAGTCCCTTCCTGCAGGAGACCTGGCAACGCGAGTTGAGGGTCTTGTGGGGCCTGAGGGAATCGCGACAAAGATTAATGAGCTGGGCAGGGAGAACCTTGCGCAGATTCTGGACTACGTCCTGGGGGACGTATCGGGGATTCCAAACCCCGTGAAGGAGAAGAGAATCGAACAGGCCCTCAGAACGGGGCTTGCCATAATTACTGAGGGAGTTGTTGCTGCTCCAATCGAGGGAATCTCGAGGGTAAAGATAAACAGTAATGCTGACGGGTCGGAGCGCCTTTCCGTGTACTTCGCAGGGCCCATAAGGAGCGCCGGGGGAACAGCACAGGGGCTGGCGGTCCTCATAGGAGATTATCTCAGGACAAAGACCGGGCTGCAGGGCTACCGTCCGACAGGCGATGAGATAGAGCGCTACGTCGAGGAGATAAAGATATACAACGAGAGGGTTACACGGCTGCAGTACATGCCAAGCGATGACGAAATAAGGTTCATAGTGAAGAACCTCTCCGTCTGCGTCGACGGCGACCCGACGGAAAAGAGGGAGGTCTCCATCCACAGAGACCTGAAAGGAGTCGAAACGAACAGAATAAGGGGCGGCATGTGCCTTGTAATAGCGGAGGGGATAGCGCAGAAATCCAGCAAGCTGATGAAGCATGCTAGCAACATGGAGCTGGAGTGGGGTTGGCTCTCGGATATAGGGAAGAAAAAGGATGAGGGAGACAAGGGTATAAAGCCGCTTGACCTGTTCATGTCCGAAACCGTTGGGGGCAGGCCCGTATTTGCATCCCCTTCAGCCAAGGGCGCCTTCAGGCTGAGGTACGGCAGAGGCAGGGCCACAGGAATTGCAGCAAAGGCAATGCACCCCGCAACGATGATTCTGCTTGATGAATTCATCGCAACAGGAACACAGGTAAAGGTCGAGCGGCCCGGCAAGGGCTGCATAATAACGAACTGCAACGAGATTGACGGCCCCATAGTAAAGCTCAAAGATGGGAGCGTAGTCAGGGCGGACAGCGAGGACTATGCAAAAAAGATTAACGAGGACGTTGTCGAGGTTCTCTTCCTGGGCGATATCCTCATAAGCTACGGCGACATGCTCCAGACCAACACGTCGCTACTCCCGGCAGGCTATTGCGAGGAGTGGTGGAAGCAGGAGGCAATAAAGGTGAGCGATAGGATTCCCCTGGACGTTCCGTCAGCAGATGAAGCCGTGCAGCTTGCAAAGGAATTCTCCATTCCATTGCATCCGCGCTATACCTACTTCTGGGAGGACATCGGCAAGCAGGAGCTGAAGCTGCTGGTCCAGTGGCTCTCAACCGGCCAGATTAAGGACGGCAGGTTCATGGTTGAGAATAACCCCGGGGCAAAGAGAGTTCTCGAGCTGCTGGGCGCTCCTCACGAGGTTGATGGCAATATCGTTATCATTGACGAATACCTACCCCTCCTGTATCCAACAGGGGCCTACGACGGAGTAATGCTAACCCTCGATGAATTCAATCAGAAACTGGCGGAATTCTCAGGCAATACTGCTCTGGAGTTTATCCAGACCGTCTCCCCCATAACGATAAGGGCCAGGGCGGGGACATACATAGGGGCAAGAATGGGCCGCCCGGAGAAGGCCAGGGAGAGGAAGATGCAGCCGGCCGTGCATTCACTGTTCCCGATTGGGGACTATGGAGGGAGAGAAAGAGATATCAGGGTCGCGGCCGAGAACAGCACAATAAGAGTGGATATTGCAAGCTATGAATGCAGCGACTGCAGAATAAGCACCATATCCTCCAGGTGCCCGCAGTGCGCAAAGAATACCGCGTTTAGGGGGGTGCAGGCAAAGGACATAAACATGGCCAAGCTATGGAGCAACGCCACCAAGAGGGCCGGGCGCGTCCTGAACGTAAAGGGCGTAAAGGGGATGATATCCAAGGACAAGATTCCAGAGCCGCTGGAAAAGGGAATCCTGAGGGCAAAGAACGATGTCTTCGTATTCAAGGACGGCACCATAAGATTCGATGCAACCGATGCCCCCCTCACACACTTCAAGCCAGCCGAGGTGGGAGTCGGCATTGACAGGCTAAAGGAGCTCGGCTATAGGAAAGACTATAAAGGCGAGGAGCTGAAGAGCCCGGAGCAGATTCTTGAGCTCAGGGTGCAGGACATCATAATGCCAACCAACGGCGCGCAGTACTTCCTGAAGGTCTCAAGGTTCATCGACGACCTGCTTGAGCGGTTCTATGGCCTGCCAAGATTCTATAACGCAAAGATGCCGGAGGACTTGCTGGGCCACCTGGTTGTCGGGCTGGCACCCCACACCTCAGCGGGAATAGTCGGCAGGATTGTCGGATTCAACAGGGCCGCGGTCTGCTATGCGCATCCCTTCTGGCACGCGGCAAAGAGACGGAACTGCCTTTCTCCAGACAGCGGAGTCCTTATCCTGAATTCAGACACACCCAAGGTCATATCAATGGAGGAGTTATATGAGCATGCAAATTCAAGCAATGTAGTAGTTGACGACTTCGGCACCATTGAAAAACCCATCACCAATGCAAGAACGCTTGCCCTGAATCCGGAAAACGGCAAAATCGAGATAAAGGATATCAAATCAGTAATCAGAACCCCTTCTCCGAAACATCTTATCGAGATAATAACAAGGTCTGGAAGAAGATTTGTTGCATCGCCGGAGCATAGGATGATGGTCCACTCCAACGGCAGACTCTCTACCAAGAAGGTATTGGAGATAGGAAACCAGGATAAATTCCTAATCCCCGAGGGAATCCATTTTGATGAAAAAGATGTGGAAGGCATCGACCTTCTGGAAGAATTCCGGGGGGTGAAGGGGCTGAGAGATTGCTTAATGGTTCGCGGTATAAGAAAGACCACGGATAGCTTAATCGAAAAACTCGGTGGTCTGAAAGCTGCCGCCAACAAACTGGAGATGAACAAAAAGACTTTTTCAAATTACGTCTACAGGGACTCCATCCCCCTGGCCGTTCTGGAATCCATGCTTAGTCTGTCCGACTCCGACTGGACGTCAATCCCCCTTACCTGCAAACTCGGCGTCAGCAGAGACCATGCTGCAATACCAAGAGTTATCAGTGTCGATGAGAACCTATTGAGGTTAATCGGCTATTACCTCGCAGAGGGTTATTCAAGAAAAATCGATAAGTGCTGCTATCAGGTAAATCTCGCTGCGATGGAAAGTGACATGATCAGAGACATGGAATCCTGCATTAAGAGTAGCCTTGGCATCTCGCCAAGCATTGATAAGCACATCCTAGTCATCCCAAACAGGCTCATCTACCACTTCTTTATAGACATACTGAAAATTGGCAAGGGCGCCAAGGACAAAAGAATTCCGCACATAGTCTCCGTTCTCCCAAAGAAAAAGACGAGGGAGCTGCTGATGGCGTATTTCTCCGGAGACGGCTCCGTAGAGAAAGACCGCCTACACGTCACATGTTCATCAGTCAACGAAAAGCTGCTGGAGGATATCGGCCTGCAGCTGCTCCGGTTTGGGATATTCTACAGGATAAAAACCGAGGAAAGAACTCCATCAGGCGTGGTAAAGGAATTCTATGAGAAAAAAGGCCTTAAACCTCGCTTCAAGCTCCATTACCTCTCCATACGTTCCACATACGCCAGAAAGTTCTATAATGAGATTGGTTTCTCATTAAAGAGGAAACATGCTGCACTAAAATCCGTTCTCGGTAAGGAGAGGAAACCTAGGCTCGAAAAATTTGGCGATTTCATTCTGGATGGGGTGAAAGAGGTAAAGACCATAAAATCAGGGGTCGGTTACCTCTATGACATAGAGGTTGAGGACCACCATAATTTTCTAACCAATCATTTCCTCCTTTCCGCAAATTGCGACGGCGACGAGGACTCCCTGATGCTAATCCTCGACACCCTGATAAACTTCTCCAAGAGATACCTCCCGGAGGAGAGGGGCGGGAAAATGGACGCCCCGCTTGTCATAACGACGGTAATGAACCCGAAGGAGGTGGATGACGAGGCCCATAAGGTCGAGATAATAGAGAATTATCCACTGGAATTCTACGAGAAGACGTGGCTGGGAATAAACCCGTCTGAGATTAAGATAAAGACCGTCAATGACGTCCTCGACAGCAATCCGTTCTCCGGACTGATGTTCACCCACTCCACCGGGGACATCACAGGGCCGGTTATAAAATCAAGGTATCTGAAACTGGGCAAGATGAAGGAGAAGGTCGACGCGCAGCTCAAGGTAGCTGAAAAGATTCGTGCCATAGACGAGAAGGTAGTTGCAGAGCTCGTGATAAACTCCCATTTTCTCAGGGACATTTACGGGAACCTGAGGACCTTCACAAAGCAGAAGTTCCGCTGTGTCAAATGCAACGCGTCCTACAGGAGAGTGCCCCTGTCAGGAAAATGCACCAAGTGCGGGGACAGGCTTCTCCTGACCGTCTCGGAGGGCTCCATAAGGAAGTACCTGGGCATCTCCGGCGATTTATGCAGGAGGTATAACTGCTCACCCTACATGGACCAGAGGCTCACGCTGCTGAAGAGGGACATAGACTCCCTGTTTACCAACGACCTGTCGAAGCAGGTGGGGCTTTCGGAATTTATGTAAAATGAAACCCTTCATATTCATAAACTGTGCCATGTCCCTGGACGGGAAAATCTCGACGGTAGAGAGAAGGCAGGTCAGGATTTCCAACGATGCAGACATGGAACGGGTCGATGAGTTGAGAGCCGGCGCCGATGCGGTCCTTGTCGGAATGAATACCGCCGTCGGGGACGACCCCAAGCTCACCGTCAAGTCGGAGAAACTGAGAAAGGAGAGAGTGAAGAAGGGCCTGCCCGAGAACCCAACCAGGGTAACCATGGGCAGCATTGACGGGCTGAACCTGGACTCGGATTTCATGGGGCATGGGAATGCAAAGATTGTTCTGTTTGCCTCGGAGGATTCCGACCATGCAAAGATTGAGGAGCTGAAGAACCGGGCTGAGATATTCCTTATGCCCGGGAAGAGGCCCGACCCGGAAAAGGTCGTGAATGTTCTCGCCTCCCTCGGCGTGAAGCGGCTGATGATTGAGGGCGGAGGCAGGACGAACTTCGAGTTCCTGAAGGCGGGGCTGGTCGATGAGGTATATGTTGCAGTTGCGCCCAGGATATTCGGCGGAGAGAGTGCACCGACGCTGGCGGACGGAGATGGCTTTTCAGCAGGGAAGGAGATAGAGTTGGAACTTATCGGCGAGGAGAGGCTGGGGGATGTTCTAGTGCTGAAGTATAGAGTAAAGTAAATGTTCGCCGAGGTTGGGATTCGAACCCAAGCTTCCACAAGGGAAACGAGCTTTCCAGGCCCGCGCGTTAGTCCAAGCTCTGCCACCTCGGCTTTATGAACTGTTCTACGAGTGGCAGGTAACGACCGACGGTCGTCTGACTGCCACCTCGGCATAGAACAAGTATAGAACTATCCGATTAAGAACAGAAAAATTACTTCTTCCTCCCCAGAAAGTCCCAGGAGCACGTCGGCCTGTTCTCGTTGAAGGTGCTGATTCTGTCGCGCTCTGTGAGGGCGACGATTTCGAAGTCGGGAAATATGTCGTCAAAGTCCTCCCTGGTGAAGAAGTGGTGCGGCATGTTTCCGTCCGGCCGGTCGATGTCGACCTTCGTGTTCTTCTCAATCTCTCTACCGGTGCTGAAGGCCGGGTCCTTTGTCGACGGGACGATTATGAAGACGAGTCCACCCGGCCTGAGGACTCTCTTTATCTCGTTGGCTGCCGTCCTTATCTCCTGCATTATGCCGTGCTGAATCACTCTTGTGCAGAGCACGAAGTCTAATGAGCTGTCATCCAGCGGGACGGAATTCATTCCGCCATGAACCCGCTCGATGGAAGAGTCCTTTTCCTTAAGCCGCTCCAGGGCGACCTCGGATATGTCAAGGGCGGAGACATTGAAGCCGTTCTTTGCGAGATAGAGGGTGTTCCTTCCCGCTCCTGAACCAAGGTCGAGGACATCCCTGGCCCCGTTCCTCATGAGGATTGGTATCAGCTTCACAACCTCGGGATCAGGCTCCTCGTTGACGTTGCTCCACTTCTCCTTGTGAATCGTGTCCCATTCTTTCATAGATTAATTATTGATTGAGTGGAATTATATGATATGGATGTAGGGATTGTGGGACTGAATTCAAGGGCCATTGCAGAGTCAGCGCAGAGGGCGGGGCTTGACGTATATCTTGCGGGCTATTACCCAGATACTGATTTGGAGCTGGCTGAGGACAGGGTGTTCTCCATGCAGCGGAATCCCCTGGGGCCTGACCTGGGAGGGGAGTATTCTGCCGAGGCGCTGGTTGACCTTGCCATTGAGAAGCTTTCAGGGCTGGTGGATTTGGTAATCCCAACCTCGGTAATGGGCTGCAACGTCCATCTGCTCAGGGGGCTGGAGAGGGAGTTCGAGATCCTTGGGAATGGTTCTGGAAAAGTTGAAAGGGTCAAGACCTGGAAGAGCCTGGAGAAGATATTGAGAGATGTTGGGGCGGAATTCCCCGAGACTGTTGTTGTTGATTCTGTTGATGAGCTGAATAGTGCCATGGAGAGGATTGGTTTTCCCGCCGTCCTGAAGTCGCCCTATGAGGGGGGCGGGGTGGGGCAGCACCTTCTCAGGGACATTGCAGATGTTGAGAACAAGGAGTGGGCCTTTGAGAGCGGAAGGGAGCTGCTGCTACAAAGGTGTGTGGATGGAATCCCGGTGAGCGCTTCCGTTCTCTCCGACGGGAAGAATTCCCTTGCCATATCGGTGAACCGGCAGCTGATAGGAACGGGGGAATTCAATGCGATGAAGGAATTCACATACTGCGGGAATCTTGTGCCGCTGGACTCGGGGATGAATGAGAAGATTGCCGAGCTCTCGGAGAGGATAATATCGAAGGCGGGGCTACTGGGGTCTGTTGGGATAGACTATATTATGTCAGGCGATAGGCTATACTTCATGGAGATAAACCCAAGGCTCCAGGACACGCTCGAGTGCGTTGAGAGGTACAGAAGGATTAATCTCGTTGAGAAGCATATGGATGCGATTAACGGGGAGTTGGAGACAAAGGAATTCAGGTCCGGCAGGTGCTTCGGGAAGGGGATTATTTTTGCGGACGGGGGGGTTATAATAGACGGGCTTGGCAAAGCAGAGGATGTTGCAGATGTCCCGCCCGACGGCTCGGTAATCCGGGCCCATGAGCCGGTATGCAGCGTATTCGCGGAGGGAAGGGGTAATGAGGAGGTCACGGATATGCTGAAGAAGGGGGCAGGACATGTCCTCTCTACTTTCTGTTCACCATGTATAGATTGAAGACCTGCTCCGTGTTCTCGGGCCGGGTGTAGCTGTCGACGACCGTCAGATTATATTTGTTGTGCATGTTCTTGCAGGTGCCTTCCCGATGCTGTGGCGAGACGACGCACCAGGCGCCCTCGAGCCACATGACGCAGTTGGTTTCGTTGAAGAGGCGGTTCATGACGGGGTCGTTGGTTCCGTACCAGGCCTGTAGGGAATTTTTTCCCTCTACGAGGAAGACACTGGGGTTGTGTGTCATCACCCAGCAGTCGTTACTGATTCTGTCCATGCTCGGCATGACGAGGATGTCGTGCATGTCCCTTGCGTACTGGGCCTGCTTGTCGGGGGTAAGGATGAAAGAGACTACTCTTGAATAGGTGAGGTTCATGGGGCCCTTGACGGGCGGGTACTGGTTCTCGTTTGTCAGGAAGTGCCTGGTTCCCGGCTTTGGGTTGCCGAGCATATCGACGAGGGTTTTGTAGGGGAAATTGGACAGGAAGAGGAATGAGGTTGAGATGAGGACTATCATCAGGATGGCGACTATTTTCTCTGACCTCAAGCCCTTCGAAAGAATCTTGTGCAGCATGAATGCCCCATAGCCGCCGAGGATTGCAACAGGGGCGCAGTAGAGGTTGATGAACCTGAAGCCAATGCCTCCGTTGTCGACGCTACCGGCATAGAAGAACACGAAGAGGGTAAAGAAGATGAAGAACCAGGCCAGGTTGAACAGGAGGTTCTTCTTCTCCCTGAGGAGATAGACTGCCCCGATAATAGCAAGGAACGTGAAGAATAGGGGGTGCATCTCGCCGCTGTACCAGAAGAGCGTGTTCTTTGTGAGGTTTCCGTCGACGTATCTCCAGCCAAGCTTCTCTCCGGAGGGGGCGCCCCAGTTGCCACCCCTGTTTGAGTAGGTCTGCATGAGATGGGGGGTGAGAAGAACGAACAGCAGTATCCAGGGGAGCCAGAATTTCCAGCTGGGCAGTTTTTTAAGGAGATTGCTTTCAAACAGCGGAAACATCAGGGCAATTGCCCCTATGAAGATTATGCCCTCTGGCCTTATCTGCACAGTATATGCAAGGAGTGCTGCTCCCAGGATGTGTGCTTTCAGTGAGTGGCTCTCGAAATAGAGAAGATATGCAAGGATTGTCAGCAGGGAGAAGAACGCGAACGGGACCTCAGTAGCAATGGAGCCCGACCATATGAGATGGGCGGGTGTCAGGGCGAATAGCAGGGAGGCATAGAGGCCGGCGGTCTCGTTCCTGCTCAGGAAATAGACCACCAGGAATACCAAGGCTATGGAAACGGTTGCGATAAGGACGGAGACGATGAATGCGATTTTTTCTGCAGAACCGAAGACCCAGTAGAATACCGCAAGGAGAAAGGGCCATCCGGAGGGGTCCTTGTTGAGGATTCCCTCCCTGCATTCTGTGGGGGTGCCGTAGTTGCACATTATGGCCCTGAATTCCCTGGCTATGGAATTCCCTATGCCGGAGTAGAGGTCCTCGTCGAAGAATATCCTGTGCGTGTGGTCAACGACGAATTCCCGCATGAAGAACCCAAGGATTACTATGGCTATCAGCCAGAACCACGTCTTGTTGCTGACGCCTGAGAATTCCTGGCTGAATCTCCCGGCGTTTAGCACGAGCAAAATGAGGATGAGTATGAAATTCACCAGGAAGAACCAGGGCAGGATTTCCATGAGCCTAGTGGAGGTTATACCGATGTCCTTCTGAGTGACAACGAGGTATACGATGATTGCGAGGATGTTTACGGCGATTATGGGGGGGAGGATTCCCGCCAGGATGTTGCCCAGTTTAGAACCCATTTTATTTCTTAATCTCTACCAGGAAGTTGCCGACAGCCATTGCGGGGGCCTTTGAATTAAGCATCATGTCCACTGCATCTTCCGGGGTGTTGACTATGGGGTAGCCGTGCAGATTGAAGCTGGTGTTCAAGATGACGCCGAGGCCGGTCTTCTTGGCTACGGTTTTCAGGAGCTCCCTGAATCTGGGATTCTCGTCACCCAGCATCTGCGGCCTTGCAGAACCATCAACATTAATTACCGAGATGACCTTGTCCCGGATTTCCGGCCTTGTCCAGTAGCCCATGGTCATGAACCGGTCGTATGAGTCAACATCAGAGAATATCTTCTTGGCGTGTTCCTCCAGGAGGGAGGGACAAAATGGCTGGAACCATGAGCGCTTCTTTATCTGGAGGTTCAGCTTGTCCTTGATTTCTATGGGGGATGATGGGGCGATTATGGAGCGGTTGCCAAGAGCACGGGGACCGAACTCCATCCTGCCCTGGTACCAGAGCATGAAATTTCCGTTGGCCAGGTATTCGCCGGCGTACTTGGCTATGTCCTCCCGGTATTCGAAGCTTACCTTCTTCCTGTACTTCCTGAGGGATTCCTCTATCTCGTTGTTGGAAAATTCGTTGCCGAGGTATGCGTTCTCGAGCCTCCTGGCGGGCTTGCCGACCTCCTGGAGGCACAGGTAGAGGGCAGCCCCTGCCGCTAAACCGCCGTCGCCCATGTGGGGGAAGACGAACCAGTCCTTCATGCCGGATTCCTGCCTTACCTTGAGATTGACCTTGATGTTGGAGGCGATTCCGCCGGACCAGCAGACGTTCTTTATGCCTGTCTCATCAATTGCGTTCTTGAAGAGCTGAGTTATGTGCTTCTCAATGGTCCGCTGGGCCATGAACGCCAGCTCCTCCCGGGGCGTGTTCCAGAGAATCTTCTTGAGCCGGGAGTATTTCCCGATGGTCGAGTATTTGCATTTTACCTGGAGCCCGTCGACCTCGAAGAAGTCTATGAGCTTGTTTTCCTCGTCAGGAACCTGGTAGGCGAAGTCGGCCAGGGCCATTACCTTTCCTTCGTCCTCAAGCTCTCTCATGCCAAGGAGAGTGGTTATCTGCTCGTAGAAGATTCCAAAGGAGTCCCTTGCGGGGATGGATGAGATTCTCTTTATCTCCCCTTCCTCGAAGATGTTCACTGTGCCTGAAAGGGCGTCTCCGACCCCGTCCAGGGTTATGGCAAGGGCCTTGTCAAAGCCGCTGCAGATGGCTGCTGCCGCCGCATGGGCGGCGTGGTGGTCCACCCAGTGAATCTCATAGTCCCTGAAACCAAGGCTGTTCAGATGGCCTTTGAAGTAGATGTTGCTCAGCTTCCTGCAGAGGGGAAGCTCCTTTATCTCGGTGGCCGTGTATTTGAAGTGCCTCCTGGATTCGTCCAGCCGGGGCTTCTCAACCTTCCTCCTGCGGAAGAGGTAGTACTTGTCCTTCATGCCGGGGACAAGACGGGTGAGGGTCTTTGCAAAATCAGTAGTCGTGACGGCAATCTTCTGGATGTGGGTGGGCTTGAGGTTCGTGAATTTCAGGCACTCCTTTACAGAATTCTCAGGGAAACCGATGTCCAGCTTCTTCTTCGTGAATCTCTCTTCATTGACTGCCACGAGAATCTTGTTGTCCCTGACTATCGCAGCGCCAGCGTCGTGACCGTCCCATATGCCGAGAACGTACATTTTAGAGTAAGAATTGCGATTGGGGGTTTAAATTTTGATTAGATGGTCGTCAGGAACCTGATGCCGCCGACCACCAGTTTGGGGAGGTTTCCAATACCAAATAGCCGGATGTCCCTGAGGATTAACCATGGCCGGAGGTAGAACTGCATGTATGCCCTCTTTCTGAATTTCTCCAGGTTCAGCTCCTTGCACAGGTTCTGGTGGGAGTATTCCAGCTCGTCCCAGTTGATTTCGTCGTAGCTTCTGCCGTCCATCTCGTTGAATAATTCGGAGCCGGGGAATGGGGTTGCGATATAGAACTCCGCGAAGTTCAGGGGGATTTTCCTGGCGAATCTTATCGTCTGCTTTATGGAATCCCCGGTCTCGCCGGGAAGGCCGAAGACAAAGTGCCCTATGGTTGCTATGCCTGCGCGGTGGGCCATCTTCACGGCCTTTTTGGACTGCTCAGGCGTTATTCCCTTCTTGACGTTGTCCAGGATCTTCTGGCTGCTGCTCTCTATGCCGAAGGAGATGAGCCAGCAGCCCGCCCTCTTCATGACGTCGAACATCTCCTGGGTTACGGTATCGACCCTGGAGTTGCACACCCAGCGGATGTCGAGCTTTTCGTCGATGATTCTGTCGCAGAGCTCCATGACGAACTTCTTGTTGAGTGTGAAGGTCTCGACAAAGAAGAAGAAGTTCCTGATGCCGAGGGATTTGGCGTAGTGGATTTCCCTTATCACTGAGTCAACCTCCCTGCAGCGGAACTTCTTTCCGTAGTAGGAGGTCGACACACAGAACGAGCAGTCGTAGGGGCAGCCCCTTCCCGTGGCGAGGAGGACGTAGCTCTCGGCTATGATTGGCATGCGGTAGTTCTCCAGCTTTACCAGGTCCCATGCAGGGAAGGGCAGGGTATTGACGTCCAGCGGCTCGCGGTCGGGGTTCTCCCTGACCTTGTCGCCTTCCTTGTAGATTATGCCCACAACATCCTTGAGGTCTTTCCTTGTCAGCTCATAGGAAGTGATTTCGGGCTCGCCCTTTATCACTATGTCGAGCTGCGGCGTTTTAATCAGCTCCTTGGCGAAGTGCGTTGCATGCACTCCGAACATTGCGGATTTGAATCGGGATACCTTCTTCAGCTTTCTGAGTACCTCAAGGTCGTTGTTGATTGTCGGGGTGGTTGTATTGACGATAATCAGGTCGGGGTCGAATTCCTGAACCGTGTGGATAACGTCCCTCTCGGAGATTTCGTCGCCGATTGCGTCGATGAGCATGATGTCGTTCTCGTTCCTTGTGAGAGAGGCTATGTATGCAAGGGTCATCGGGGGGTAGACTGACTGAAAGACTGCTGCCCGGTGCTGGCACCTGGACTCCTTCACGTACTTCTCCTTCGCAGGAGGGTTAAGCAGCATTAGTTTCATAGCAAATGTTATCCTTTTTTGGCATGAATCGTCCACCTGAGACAAAGACGGTGTAATGGCGTGTTTTCAAATAGTCGGTCTACACGTTCAAGAATATTAATTAAGAATTTGAAACGGATAAATGGAACTGTCAATGGAGCGATAAATCCGTGGTGATATACCTCTATGTGACTGAAGTTATTTTTAATCAGAACCTTCCTGATTCTATCACTTCGCAGGGGCCTTTCCTTCCCAGTAGGATCGGCTTTGCTCAGTTTCAT
>JAHIKS010000115.1 GCA_018897475.1 Candidatus Altarchaeota archaeon | reverse complement strand
GTAAATTCAAATAATAAATAGCAAATAGCGATGGAACTCATCGAACTTCTCAAGGACTCCCTGAAACTGCTGAGGACGAAGCCGAAGGTCTTCATCCCGAAGTTTGTGACTACGGCTTTGTACACAATATGCATCCTCGCCCTGATGAAGATTACCCTGGAGCTGAATGAGCTTGCCACGGGTTTTATGTTTGCAGATAGAGCAACGATAATCCAGCTGGCTGGCTTGGCCCTGCTGACCCTCATATTCCTGATCTTTATCTACTTCATTGACCTGCTGACATATGCCATGTATCCCTCGATAGTGAGCGACTATCATAACAAGAAGAAGATAAGCCTGAGAAATGCCTTGCGCGAGGCCCTGGGCTCGTGGCTTGTCCTCATAGTCCTTGGAATCACAATCTCCGTAATGGCGGTCTTTATCATAATTCCGTTCGGAATCTTCATGACGCTCGTATGGGAGAACCTCTATCTCATGCTCTTCCTCCTGTTACTCACACTCGCGATAATTCTCGTCTTTGCAATGCTCGTCTTCTTTGTGATTCCGGTTGCAGTTATTGAAAAAGGGGGTTTCACCCGGACATTCAGGGATAGCTTTAAACTTAGTTTCAAGCACAGGTGGAGCGTCCTTGGGATAAACCTGGTATTTCTATTCCTCACGCTCCTGACCCTTGCGATTGGAATGCTCTCGGGGTTTCAGGGCTCTGCCGGATACCTTGCCATTGCTCTCTTCGTCCTTGTCAGATTTGTCCAAGCTATGGTCTACACCTACATCTCAGTAGTAAATCCATATTTCTTTATCAAAATAAAAACCCATTAAATTCTTTATTCGTATTGGCCTGTTTACACATATATATCGGTCTTGACATCCTCCTAAATAAATTTAGGAGATTCCCCCATCGAACTCTGAAACTTTAAAAGTTCTCTGTTTCCAGAGACGCTGCCCGCTGTGGGGGTTAGGGGCTGTGTCAATTCAGCCCTGTTTCTGAGCGAACCCAGAAACCTGTTGCAGATGTTAATTGCTCCATTTAAATCTGCATGGAATTCCTTCAAGCCACAATTGCTGCACTCAAAGTGTCTCTTGTGTCTTTTTCCAATCTTGCCACACTTCCAACAAAGTTGAGATGTCCAAGCTTCTTCCTGCAGGACTATTGGTATGCCCTCCCAGTTTGCCTTGTAGGTTATGAACCGAGTCACCTGGTAGGATGCCATGGAATTTACCTTTCTATTGTTTCTCTTGCATCTTGTTTTATATTTCCGTCTTGGTTTCCTTACACCCTTCAGCTTACCGATAACTATTACCGGTTCGTACCCTTTCTCCCGCAATGATGTTGCTTTGTTCACTATCTCTCTTGAAATCTTGTGGTTTTTGTCCTTCACTGTCCGACTTTCTTTATTACCTACTCTTTTTATCACTCTCAGGGCGTGCTTAACTTTCTTCACACCTATCTGCTTTCTCAGATTGTTGTAGTGTGCCCTCGTGGACCTCATGTCACTACCATAGAACTCAGAAGAGCTTATTTTTGAATCCAGATACACCACAGATGTTACTGGATTCCTTTCTCCCAAGTCGCAGGAAATGACAGCTAATCTATCGTTAAACCTAGGCTCTGGGATCTCAACCTCTTTCTGAATCGTGATATGGAGGAAGAAGTTGCCTTTGTGCTTTTTCAGCTTTGTTTCTCTGATTGAATATTCCGGTAGGATGTTACAGTGCGGTTTAATGGCAACCCAGACGCCGCCATACTGCCCATATACCGGAATCCTGGCCCAGTAATCTGCAATCTTTGTTGATTTTTGCTCTACTTTGATTAAATCATTTCTTATTATCATTGAGTATTCCTTCTCGGGTTTATATCCTCTACCCAGCTTTGTCCTCAGTCTCTGAGCCTGTTGCTTAGTTCCGGAATAAAGGTTAACATCTTTCCCATCCAAAGCCAACTGAAAGTTCTCATACTCACTACTCAAGAGTTCCTGCTTTCTTTTTGTTAGTCTAATGATCTTGGCTGTAATGCCCTTTCGAACTTTCATTTTCTTCTCCAGCATTCATTATCTCTTCACCGTATAGCATTAAATTGATTGTGCGAGAGCACCGGAAAAGTGATTATACTCTTTGTAGTGCCTAACTCCCCCGCTACCTGTTTTGAAGTGCATTACCTAACCATTTCTGCCCCCTAATTTGTTAAATGGGTCTGAGATTTCCACGCCCAGTATCTGAAGTTCCTGGATTATTCGTTGCCCTGCTTCCCTGTCAGTTTTAATTTTAATCACATACTTACTGCTTAGTCCGGTTAACACCTTTGCCACTGACCTGGGGCCAGGAAGGTAATCCTCTTCCTTCCTGACCGCCTTTTCCTCCATTTCCGGTATCAAACAGCATTCAAGATATTCCTGCTCGTATCTCTCAAGTTCCTTCTCAGACGGATGATGCCTGAGATAGTTCCCTTCCAGTTCAGTTTTTGCGTTCATTTTCTACCTCCGGTGGCGAATAGTGACCACGCACCTCTAACCACTGACACAACCCCATTTGGGCTGAGCCCAATCTATTTTTTAAGGCGGTGGGTCAAAATAAAAACGCGATAGTGAAAATATGCTTTGTGGTGAGGGCTTGCGATTTCTGAAGGAAATCGACAAGTCAGAGCCATAAATTAAATGCACTTAAAGGGGCGGAAGCCCCTTAAGGCATTAAAATATTTTCCACATACTCGTTCCCACCGCCTTTAAGGGCTCAGCACAAAGAAGGAAGAGGGAGTTTGAGGGGGAAAACAAGTTGGTGTCCCCCTCAATGCAGCAAATATTTTTTATAAAAGAAGATGCTAAAGGAAGGTCTGGAAACCAATTGGCGGTTTCCAGGAGAGAACTTTGGAAAGCCCCAATTTGAACGGGGGGTTGGAGAATCACTTTTCACTTTTCCTCCGCTCTAGGGAAACCTATTTTTAAAGGGATTCCGAAGAACTTAATGAGGATATGAGGGAAATATGCAAAAAACCTAGTTCGGTTGTTGGTAGTTGGGCGGATAAACTTATCCACAAAAAAGCTACCAAATCTAGAGGCAGTTGGGCGGACGAACTTATCTCAAGAAGATGCACTCAACGTGATCCTACAGTAATTTCCCAAAGAAACATAGATCCGCTGTGGGAGAATTACTAGGATTCAAGTAGCACATACATCAAGTGGTTGAGGTAAACTGAGGCTGAGGGAGGTTAAAGGTAATTTTATTCATTGAATTAAATAAGTAATGCCTATGTAGTTGGATAAACCAATCACCGACCACTCAATCCACCATAATATGCAATCCAAGGTCATGAAGGACGAACGACACGTATATATATCAAATCCTACCACTATTTTAAATGGAGATGAAAATCAGTAAGAGGGTAACTGGTTATTATGGCGTAACTCTTTCGGATAGAGAAGCCAAAACTGGTTCTTATATCTACAATAAGATACTTGATGTCTTGGCAGAAAAATCAGTAGAGGTCAGACCTGACACATACATGCAAAAAACTGCTGTCGAGGTAGTCAGAGTTCTTGGATTAGATTTTGTTACTCGGGGTGTTTTACATTTTGGGGAGGTAATAGCCCTACCTCCAGGAAATGCTATCCTAAATGTTACATTTAATGATACGTCAATACCTGATTTTACTGATGAAAATAAGTTTAATCTTCTTGTGAAAGAAAAATGTAATGAGTTTGATTTCGAAGAGAGTAGAAAGTTGATATCTGCAACTCAACACAAGATGCATGATGATCATCTCTACATAAGCTTTGATAAGTTCATGTCTGCCTTAGAAAAAGACCTGTTAGTTGAGGAGATATTTCCCCTATTAGATACTATGAACGAGCAAGTTGAAGAATTACCAGATGCATCCTTTACTAAAAAGGTGACAAAAGAGCACCTGTATACATTTACTGAAATAGCAAAGGAGCTCCTATGGAAAAAGAACAGATATAGCGTTACCAGAGATATAGAATGTACATTTGATACGCTCCAGAAGATGATTGGAAATTGTAGATTTCACGATACAGTCCAGGGAGATTCAAAAAAAGAGTATAAGAAGAGGACGAGAGGAGAACATCCCGTTCTAGAGGAAGATTTCAAACGAAATATTGAGGGGCTGGTTTTTAAATT
>JAHIKS010000114.1 GCA_018897475.1 Candidatus Altarchaeota archaeon | reverse complement strand
TCGAAGTCTTTTTTGTCGTAAAACCTGCTTCGGATGGCGCGAATGTGGCAGAGCGACGCAGTCGCTCTGACACGTGTCCGAATCGAAGATTCGGCCACATTCCCATGCAGTTAACAATGGAATTCCTCCGTATTTATGCAGCGTTGCGTTTGATTCTGCCGTGGATCAGAATACGGCGTTCGTATCTCCCAGGATGTCTTGGCCTTCGATGTTGTTCCACAGCAGCATAATGGAGGCCATTGCTCCCGGCTCTTTTTTATGTCTCAGCAGCTTCAGGATGTTCTTCTTTGACATGTTCTGGGATTTGTCAAATGCCTCCTGGGTGCAGTTTCCCTTCAGCAGGGAAATGACAACTAGATTGGACGGCTCAAGAAAAAGCCTTGCTGTTTTATCGTTTGAGGGTTTGGCCGACCATCTCTCGTCAATCCAGAAGCTGAAGGGCGTCTTATAGCCAATGAAGCAGCCGCCCTTTCTGGTGCAGACCTTCCCTAATGAGGCAGCCGCGTAACAGGCACGGGCATAGACAATTCTCTTGCTCAGGAGGGTGTGGTTCCTCCCCTCTTCTATCAATATTTCTTCATCCTCATCTGTTTTGTCCCCGTATATCCTTTTCTCGTCGCCGTGCGCATTGAAGAAGACCAAGGTTGGGTCCTGTTTGGAGATCAGATCCGAAAAATTCTGCTTGGTCAGGCGTGGCCTGACCAGGTCAAGAACCTTAATGCCCTTCTCCCTGGCGGAATCTATCACCTCCCGGGCATAATAAAAAAGATAGCTGGTCGCGTCATCATAGCTTGGCCGGGTTACCAAAAGACCCCTTTTCATTCCGCCAAAACCTTAGAAAATTTACCGCTGGTGAGCGCCTTGATAAAATCAAGCTGCATATTGACGAAAGTTAATCCGATTGGATCTTCCTGCTCCACATGCATTTTCAACTCTTCTTTACTGAAAGCCTCTTCCCCTCCGACAGATAGTTTAAAATGCTCTGGTACGCTGGCTTCTAAACGCCATAAGACCAACTCTTTAAGTTCCCTATCAAGTTTTTTATCGCAGGTCATATTATCTCCAGTTTCTCCAGTTTTTTATGATCTTTTTGCCAAGCTCAGAGTTATTCTTTACCTCAATCATTGCAGTATTCCAGGTATATGATCGATCATCTATTACTGCAATTATGTCTTCCCCTCTGATCTTTTCGGGAATGTTGGCGAATATTCGCATGAACCTTGCCCTTTTATCCTCCATATTTATTATATGATTTTTGATAAGTTAAATAGTTTGTCCTGGACTTCTAATCCTTCTTCACCCTCCCCGCACCCTCAGATAAAACTCCCCCATCATGAGCTCGAAGTTGAATTCTTCGCTGCAGTACTTCATAATCATGTCGAAGTCTTTTTTGTCGTAAAACCTGCTGCAGTCGACACCTGTGCCTTCCTTGGCCTGCAGCCCGAAGTGTTTGCTGGCGTCCTTTTGATTGATGCCCCAGAGCTGCTCGTGCTTCCTGGTTTTTTCGCTGATTAGGGGCGTGAGCTGGAACAAATCGATGCCGAAGGGCCTGAACAGGAGGTCGTGGAGCTCCTTTTCCGGGGCTATCTTCAGGGTATTCATCCTGCCGAAGAGGTACGGGAGGTCGAACTTCAGGAGGTTAAAGCCGCTGATCTTGAGGTATTTGTCCTTCTCGGAGATGGTTTTCAGCAGGGTATGGAACCTCTCGAGGATTTGCTTTTCGCTGGACTCCCACTCCTTTATGAAGAAGGGCTCCCTTATCTCGTGCTTTGCTGGCGGCTTGAAGGTGTCGTAGTAGCTGTATGATATGACGATTACCTTGGATTCCGGGTGGTAGGGGTTCAGCCCTGAGTCCGGGTTGGTTTCCGATACGTAGGTCTCGATGTCGAGGAATAGGTGGCCCATTTTATAGTTGGTTTTGTTTCTTTTGGAGGTCCTTCTTTTTGTGCTCTATTTCTTTTTCGTAGTAGTTGACTAAGTCGTACCTTCCGTCCTCGGTTGCCTGACGGAGCTTTTCTTTATGAAGTTCCAGCTGCTTTTCGAGGGAGTCGATGCCCTTCTTAACCCTTTTTGTTTTTCTTTTCTTTGGCTTTGGCATTCTGGATTTCCTGCTTTATCTTTTCGTTGTAGTTGAGGACCGTTGAGTGCAGCTTCCTTATCGTGGCGGCGGGGACGGATTTCTTCGGGAGCGGCTTCTCGTCCCTGACCGCGCGATAGATGGCGTAGAGCGCATCGTATTCCCTGACTCCTTGCCCTCTTGCGAAGGCCTCGAAGCCTGAGTTGGTATATTTTTTTCCTGCGAGTATCAGGTGCGCGAGATATAGGCCGCGTGCCCGCATGATAAGGGAGTAGATGGCTGAAGAAATCTCCCTTCCCAGCTCTATTCTGGCTTCGTTCATCTTCAGGGCCGTGTCCGTTGTTTCGGTTATCCATGAGAGTTTTCCAGGCGAGGGTTTGATCTTTTTGAGCTCCTCCAGGAGGCGGGAGTTCATGATGGGCACCGCTTCCCTTATCAGGGGGTAAAGAAGGATTGGCTCGTCTTTTATTGCATCCTCTGCGTCTTGAGCGTTTATGACGCGGTAGTCGATGCCGTCTTTTTTGTCGAGTTTCAGGCCGTTTCCTGACAGTATGAGGACGTCGATGTCCGAGTCTGCACTCTGTTCATTTCGGGCGTAGGAGCCGCACAGGTAGATGCCTGCAATGTCCTCGAGGTGTGGGGTGAGGGAGTTGAGTACGTATTCGTTTATGCTGAGGGGCCTAACGATTACCTGCTGGCCCACCCAGCTCTTCGGGAGATAGATGCCTCCGGAATTCCCGCGGCCGACGACCTCCTTCACGAGCTGCTCGTGGGATTTTATGTAGTCCATTTTTTATGTAGATACATTGTATCTACATTGGAATTTAGGGTTTAAATATGCTGTGGCTTTTAAAGTAATTCCTGCCACCTTTAGTTTTTCTTTTTGTTCTCCAGTCTCTTTGTTTTCTCGGGTTCTTTGAGGTAGTTCTCTTCTGAGACGACTGGCTTCCCTATCTTTTCTTCAGCATCGCGTCTTGCTCTTCCGGCAACCCGGCCGCCGTTTTTTGCCGCTGTTGAACACTCTTTGAGGTATTGAGCGTCTCTGTTTTTGGTAATCTCGGTGGTTACCTTCTCGCCGAGCATTGAGAAGATGAGTTCCAGGTCGCCCATATGGTCCCTCAGGTTTTCGCCCTTCAGGTTTTTATGGTGCTTGTATTCCTCGACGGTTTTTCCGAACGTTGCCTTGGATATCTGGTTTGTGAGTATCGCATACTCCAGATTCTTGTCTATGCCTCTGTCTTTCCATTCATCGGTGAGCTCCTGCCTTATTGCGATGCCCCTGAGCCTCTTCTCAATCCATTCCCTGGAGTATCCCTTCTGCTCGTATATCTGCTTCATGCGCTCCTGGGCCAGCTCAGGGTTCTCTATCTCCTGTATTCGCTCATAGCCCACCTTTGCAAGCCATCTCTTGAATGGTTCGGCCTTCTTTGAGGGGATGGACTGGATGATTCTGAACATGGATTCGGTATTTGCACAGTCTGTGGTGTATTTTTTACCGTCTGCTGAGAGCAGTTTCAGTTGTCGACAAAATGTCGATAACTCAACTTCGCTGGATTCGAGCTCTCTCTTTTTCAGCCTGTACCAATAATCCTTTGCATCGGCACTATCTGTTAGGACAGATACGACATCGACCACTGAAAAGTACCACTGCTCATCATGCCACGTTCTTCTGATACTCTTTCCCTGGAATACGACCAATGCTTTATCTGAGTCCATATTGGCTATAATCTTTTAATCACGAGCGGAATTAAGTTGAATTAGATTGGGATTACTCCGTATTATACACAATCCGCGTTTATTTTGTATAATTATAGTTCTCCAAGCCGTTCCAGCAGGTAGGGCTTTTCTGTTTCAGTGGCTCTCCCAATTCTTATTTTCTTATAATCTCATCAAGAGTAAAAGGAACATGCACGAACCTGGGGTTTTTGTTCTTCACAACTACATTAAACCAGTCCTCGGCGATGAGCCTGTTGAAGGGGAGGATGAAGTTTGGCTGCTTCACGTTTCTGATCTGGTGGGCGATGTCGTACAGGGATGGGATGGTCTGGATGTTCAGCTGGAACTGTATGCTGTCGTTTATGTGGGGGACATAGAGCTTGGTCTTCTCTGAGCTGCCGTTGAGGACGACTATCTCAGACCGTTTCTTGACAAGGTCGTACTGTCCTTTCGGTATTACATAATTGATAATCTCGTGGCGGGATGATGGCTTTTTGATTTTTTTGTCGCTCACCACCTCGATGACTCCCATGTCCTGTGGCCGGTTGCTGTAGAGGTAGGAGGCGAGGGGGCGCAGGATTATCTGGTTTGTGAGTTTTTCAAGATCCTTTTGGATTATCGGAGGCAGTGTCAGGGGGCGGTAGGTCTTCCTTTCCCGTTTCTTTCTTACCTCCAGGGGGTGGGTTATTCTCTTTATCTGTCCTTCGTGCTTTTCATAGAATGCAGGGGTTGTGACGACCTTTTTTACGTTGGCCTTGTTTATCTTCCCTATCATGCTGTCCGTCAGCTTGGACGCCAGCAGTATGGTGTCGTTTCTTACATAGTCTATGTCGCTACTTCTCCTGATAGGTATCATGTTATTATAATGCACATTGTGCTTTAAATATCTGATGATTTCAGGAAGTCTGAGCTGTTAAGTACTTTTATGTCTTTGTACTCGCCCAGGTCCAGGAGGTGTTTGTCGCCGGAGATTATGTAGTGCGCGTTCCCGCAGACAGCGCATTCAAGGATTTTGTTGTCCGAGGGGTCGTCCCTGATTACGTTCAACCTCTTGGCGGGGATAACGAGATAAGACATCCTGGCCAGGAAAAGCAGCCACTCATCAACTTCTTCCTTACTGTTTTCGAATCTGGGCTTTGACATTACCCTGGCGAATTCATGGAGCATATCTTCAGATGTTAGAGATACTATCTTCTTATCGGAAACCTTCTGAAGGATATTCCACTCGTTACCACCATGTTTCAAAATGGCAGATACAAGTACATTAGTGTCCAGAACCACCCTTAGCATTTTCGGACCTGGCCTCTCTTATCGCATCCTCTATGTCCTTGTCCGTAATGCCTAACCTTTTTGCCTTTTCTGAAGATATCCTCGTCAGTCTCTCGAACTCTTCGGGACTGGGCATCTGCAGCTTCTTGAGTATCACCGTGTCGTTTTCGCCGAACACGGCAAGCCTCGTGCCTGTCTTGATTCCCAGTCTCTCTCGTATGTTCTGCGGTATGACGACCTGACCCTTCTGGGATACCTTTGTCAGCTCTACGTTCATTGCAAAGTCGGCATCGTACTATGGCTTTTCAGCCGCAGAGAATGCCGATTAATTCTCTGCGACTTTGCAAGTACAACCTCGCCCCTGAAGGGTGAGGTTGCTGATTTTTGTCTCCAGTAAGAAAGTAAGACTTTCTTACCGTTATCTATAGAGGAACGGATGTATAAATAATGGTTAGAATTACTCCGTATTATACAGAATCAGCGTTTATTTTGTATATTTATAGGGGTTTTGGCTAATTCAGTAACATGAAGTCGATTCTCAACGTGCATATCATCCCCATCGGGCTCGAGATTGACAGGGCGACGCTGCCGCTGAAGGAGTATAAGGCTGACAGGGTGTATCTTTTGGCCCCTGACTACGGGGATGCCATTGATGACTACTTTCTGGACGGGGTGAAGGCAGGGATTGCCGAGGGGGTCGAGGTGATTATGGAGGGATATGACCGATGGGATAACTTTCACGAGATTATGTCCAAGTTCTGCGAGATTATGAAGCGGGAGAAGGGCAACAAGGTCTTCGTTAATATCTCTTCGGGGGGGAAGCTGCCTGGGATTGCGGGGACGATTGCTGCGATGATGTTCGATGCGACTCCCTATTATGTTGTTCCTGAGCGCTATGAGGACAGGAGAAAGGAGCAGCTGACTTCAGGTTACAGGAAGGTGATTCCCCTGCCGGAGTACAGGATAAGCCCGCCGCAGGAGGGGCTGATAGAGGCGTTGAGGATTATCGATAACTATGAGAGGACCGGCCAGAAGGCGCTTAGTGCAGAGTTAGTGGGGCAGGGGCTGCTGAGGGATAAGGATGAGAAGGGGAAGAAGCTGAATGACAAGGCGATGCACGTGCTCTTCAGGAGGCAGTTTTTGAGGCCGCTGTTAGATAAAGGGTGGGTCGAGATAGAGGGGCAGCGGAGAGCGGCGAAGCTGTCGTTGACGGAGGAGGGAGAGAATGTTCTCAGGATTTTTGGGAGAGGTTAGGTCAGACCTATCGAGCCGATTATTTGGCTGGGGCGAAGATAGGTCCTGGGGTTGATAAGGGGCGAAGCCCTTTATGTGCTGAGGATTTTTGGCAGAGGGTAGGTCAGAGCATTCCTTTATCCTTAAGGATTCCCTCGACGTCGGAGACGAATCTACTGGAGATTTCAATGGAATTCATGATGTTGTCCTCGGTGATTTCAACCTGCTCGTCTATCTCGACATAATCCGCTCTCCTGCGGTAGGCGTAGCAGGTGCTGATCTCTTCCGGGATGTAGTTTGTTACTATCCCTTTATCCTTGAGGTCTCTGATTTTCCTCCAGATTAGGGTCTTGCCTTTAGGTATGTTTCCCTCCAGGGCAAGGATAAGGGCACGTGCGGCGTTCTCGGCAGCATAGTAACTTTCGTGGGCCGCAGTATCCACGAAACCGAGCTCCAGGTTCTTCCTGGCTGCATCCAGCTTCCCCCGGGATTCATCCATGTAACGATTAACCCTTTCCTTAACCACTCTCAAACACCTCTATGCTTTTCTTCAGGAATTTTTCCGCCTGGTTCCTGTATTTCAGAATGTCCTCCTTCTTTAATTCTTTACCTTCCTTTTCATAGGACTCAAACATCCTGTTGACCTTTTTGATAAGGTTTCCGTTTTTTCTGTCGAATCTGCTTACCTGCTTTGGGAGGTCATGCCTTGAGCCAGGGATTATGCCCTTGCTGAGCAGCAGGATTCTCCCCGCGTCCCTGACTGCGATTCTCAGGGGCATTATCGCAGTGCCCGGATACTTTTCCGAAAGGTCATCTATGCCCCTCAGCTTCCCTCTCGCGAAGTCGATGGTCCCCCTGATATACTCCCTTGAGGGCGACGGCAGCTCCTTTTTCAGGTAATCAACATAAAAGCCGCTGTCGTGGAATACGATGCCGTCCCTTAGAACGTTGATTATGAGGTCGTTGCCTTCCTTGTACCTGGAGTCAAAGCCTTCCATTGAATGAACGTGGTCCTCTACTTGCCTTCCGTAGAACCAGGAAATATCCTGGAGGGCGTCCCTTGTCAGGTCCTTCGTCTTTTCTGGTTTTTTGCTTATCACGAGTATATCCAGGTCGCTCTCTGACCCGGCTTTCCCTTTTGCTACTGAGCCGAAGAGTATTATGGATATGATGTCCTTCCCTGATTTCTCCTTTAGTCTGGTGCAGAACTCCTCCATTGCGGCCCTGAACTCTGCCGGGAGAGACAGCCTTCTCTCGAGATGGAAGAGGTTGAATATGTATGCCGCGAGTTGCTTTTCCAGATCAATCCTGTAGAAATCCTGCCTTCCAGCCTTTCTTTTTTTAACTATATTGTGCTTCATAAGGTTGTTGAGCATTCTGCTGGTGTGTGCGGGACTGGTTTTGGATTCCTTGGCGAGTTCTCTGAGGTAGAACTCTTTATATGGGGCCATGCACAGGACTCTGAGGATATCCACGCCCGATGATGAAAATAGTTCGTTTAACATGATATGTTATTGGATTTAGGTTATATAAATGGAACAATTGTTACATTTATGGAACAATCGTTTATTCAGATTCCTTGAAGGCATGGACTTGGTAGCGCTTGATTTTTGCTTCCGGCCTTTTCCAGCAATCCACCGGGACTCCGGCTTTTTTGCAGAGGCTGGTTAGGAAGTCTTCCTTTTCTGGAATCTGCTCCCAGACCTGCGGGAGGTATGTTGCACTATACGTGCCTGCCTCCAGGATGATTCCGTCTGTACCGGGCTGGATTTCGTCGGCTGTTATGGACTCCGGGGTTGTGAGGACCGAGACCTCGATTTTTATGGATTCGAGTTCTTCGGCGGTTACGGCAGGGAAGCGGGTGTCGTGGACCGCGGCGCTGATTGCGTTGTCCCTGACGTCGAGGTATAGTTCCTGGACGGCCTGGATGTGCCCTATGCAGCCGCGCAGCTGTCCGTCCTTTTCGAGGGTTACGAAGGCACTCCTCTTCTCCTTGAGCCGGGGGTTGTCTGTGCTGGGCTCGAGGGTTTTGTTGTTGCGGACGTATTCCTCGATGGTGTCCCGGGCGAGAGAGAGCAGGTATTGCTGCTCTTCGGGGGTGAGGAGGTCGGGGGAGTCTTCCTGTGCTGCTTCGACGGTTTCTCCCTGCGTGCCGGGGGATTCTTTCTGCCCACTGGAGGATTCTCCCGCTTCGCCGGTGGATTCCTGCGCCTGCAGGGCAGCGTCCCAGTCGGCGTGGAAGGCGATTGCTGCGTAGCCGACGACCTTGGTCATGTCGCCGAGGACGTCTCCGGAGTTCTCGTAGTGCAGGAGCTTGGTGTCCCAGCCCCTCAGCTTTGCGACCTCTATTGTTATGAGAACGGGAACGGCGCCGCAGAGCTCGCCCTTTGCTGTCGATTCGGAGTCCAGGGCGAGGATGGATTTTATGCTCTGCTTGTCCATTTCCACTGCCTCGTCGTAGGGGTGGTGATGGGAAAAGTCGGTGCTTGTCAGGAGGACGGTCTCGTTGTCCAGGAGGGAGGAGATGAATTTGGCGAGCTCTTGAACCTCATCTTTGTTGAGCTGGCCGAGGATGATGGGGATGATTTCGATGTTGGGCATGACCTTTTTCAGGAGCGGGAGCTGCATCTCCAGGGCATTCTCCTTCAGGAACGGGAAGTTGTTCTGCTCAAGGAGGGGGTGCTCCAGCTTCAGGGGGGAGACTGCGAGCTCGCCGAAGGGCGTGCTGAAGTGGGTGTAGTTGGAGATTACCCCGCCGCGGATGGGGTGGCTGTGCGACCCCGCGAGGATTATTGCGCGCTTGAACCTGCTGCCCTCGAGCTGTTTGTAGCTGTAGGCGGCAGTTTGTCCGGAGGCCATGTAGCCTGCGTGGGCGCAGATTAGTGCCTGCAGGTTGAGCTCCTCCTTGTCTGCCTTTTCCAGGTAGGAGTCGAGCATGCTGTTGAGTTCTTCCCTGTCGGCGGGATACCACGACCCGGCGAAGTCCTGCTCCTTAAGGTTTCTTTCCATTGTTGTGCTTTCCTCGGGAATTCCCCGGAATATTAGGAATATGAAGGCTATGAATAAAACGCCGCCCAGGAGTATTGCCCTGAGCTGGCCGGAGTTCATTCTGTCTTGAATTCTCTGATGACCTTCTCCAGATTTTTCGAGGAGCCGCCCCCGACTGCCAGCTTTTCGTTTCCATGGGCGCCGCCCCCGAGCTTTTTGCAGAGGGCGGAGGCTATTTCGGCGGCGTTGTGGGAAGAGGAGGAGGCGACAACGACATTTGCCTTGTCCCCTGTCTTATTGGCGAGGATGAGGAGGGTGTCCTTTCCGAGTGCGGAGTTGGCTATCTCGGTGAGGTTGCCGGCGTCGAGGCAGGAGGTGAGCTCTTTTATGACTCCGGACTGGCCCTTTATCCTGTCGAGGACCTGGTCTTTCAGGGAGCATCTGAGTCTCTCCAGCTCCTTGCGCTGGGACTTCCAGTCGTCGAAGAGCTGCCTTGCGGACTCTGGCGAATTCCCCGGGGGAATTCCGTTGTAGTTTTCGGCCGCGTCCATTGTCTCGAGTTCTGCTCGCTGTTCCTGCCACTCCTTCTTGAACCTCTCGAGGGTTTTGGGGAGCTGCTCTATCTGGACGCTGAAGATGGAGGCGATTTGCTTGAGGTCGGCCTCATTCGTCTTGACTGACGCTGAATCACCTAACTTAATCTCCTCTACTAGTTCCTTCCTCTTTATCAGGTGCCTCTCGGTTGCTCCGCCGGCCTTGAATTCCAATCTCAATACTCCGTCCTGGATTCGCTTTGCCCTGATTAGCTTTATCTCGCCGACCTCTTCAGTGCTGCTGAAGTGGGTTCCGCCGCAGGCCTCCACGTCCCAGTTTTTGATGTCGACTATGCGAATGTCCTTGCCCGGGACCGCTCCGCCCTGGTAGATCCTGAAGCCGTGGAGTTCCTCGGCCTTGTTGCGGGGCATGAACTGGATGTCGACGGGCAGGTTGTCCTTTACTACCTTGTTGGAGAGGTCCTCTATCTCCCTCATCTCTTCGTCGGAGAGCCCTGCGTAGTGGGTGATGTCGAGGCGGCCCAGCTCTTCGTTTTTGTGGGCCCCGGCCTGCCAGATGTGGTTGCCCAGGACTCTGCGGGCTGCGCCGTTTATGATGTGGGCGGTTGTGTGGTGCTGCATGAGCTGGAGTCTTCGGTCCCAGTTGAGTTTGCAGCTTACCGTCTGGCCCTCCTCCAGGCCGGAGTCTTTGATCTTGTGGAGGACCACCTGACCAACCTTCGTTACATCGTCTATCATAAGGCCGTTTATGACGCCGAGGTCGGTCTCCTGGCCTCCGCCCGCGGGGTAGAAGTAGGTCTTGTCGAGGATTACATAGTTGTCGAAGACCGAGAGAATCTTGGATTCGAACTCCTTTACGTACTGGTCTTCGTAGTAGCCGAGCTGGGTTGGGGGGATGTTGTCGGGGAGCTTGATTTCGATTTTTGCTTCTTTCTCCTCTTCCGGCTTCTCGTGCCTTGCTGCGACCTGGATGTAGAAGTCGTCTGGTATCTTGATGTCCTGGTCAGAGAACTCCTTGACGAGCTCCGGGACCAGGCCGTAGGTGTCGTAGAGGGTTATGAGCTCCTTTGTGGTTATCTTTTTGCCCAGGTCGGCCACTATCTTCTGTCCCCTTCCAACAGTGCCCTCGTACCTGTCCTCCTCCACCTCGACCAGCTCGAGGATTTCGCTCTTGTTCTCCTTCATCTCCGGGAAGTCCTTTGCGAAGTAGTCCACCTGCCAGCCCATTATGTCTGCGAGCGGTATGGAGAGATTGAGGTTTCTGAGGGAGCGCAGGCTCCTCCTGATGAGCAGGCGCCCGAAGTAGCCGGCCTTGACGTTGGAGGGGACGACGCCGTCGTTGAGCATGAACATCAGGGACCGTGTGTGGTCGCAGACGGAATAGAGGTTTTCCATGGGGGAGATGTTTTCGGTGAGCTTGTCGACGGGGATTTTGAGCCTTTCGGCGGCCATCTTGCGCAGGGTGTCCAGGTCTGACTTGCTCTCCACGCTCATCATTCCCGCCACTTTCGAGTATTCTGCCAGGATTTCCGGGTTGGGGGTTATGGAGGCCTCTTTTTTCAGTTTTTCGAGAACCTTTCCGAAGATTGCCTCATAGGCTGAGGGGCTGCCCTGCGATATCCAGGTGAACCTCTCGAGGCCGTAGCCGGTATCAACGACCTGCATGGGCATGTCCTTCTTGCCGTTGGGGGTGTCCTCGTACATCATGAAGACCAGGGTTGCGAGCTCTACGCCGCCTACGATGGTCTCGAAGCAGGGCCCGGAGTTGCCGCCCCCCGCCCAGTCGGATTCCAGGTAGCTGATTGTTTCGGGCTGTATGCCGAGTTCCAGCAGGAGCTCGTGGCAGAGCTCTACCGTCCTGTCCTTGAAGTAGACCTGGTTGTCCCTGGTGTTGAAGGCGTGGTGCGCCATCATCTCGAATTCGGTCAGGTGGCGGCCGGTCTTGCCCACGTTGTCGATGTCGTTGAAGCGCAGGCAGGGCTGGCTCATGGTCAGCGGGTTGGCGGGGGGTTCGATAGTCAGGTTCAGCACCCATGGCTGGAAGCAGGACACAGATGCTATGGTGAAGAAGGTGTCTTCCCGCCACCGGGAGACGATGGGGTATCTGGCAATTCTCTTATGGCCGTTCTTTTCGAAGAAGGAGAGGAAGAACTCCCTCATCTCGTGCAGGGAGAATCTCTTCTTGGTGGGGGAGTTGTCTATGAACGTATACTCGTCGCAGGGGGGCTCGCCGCAGGTCTCGGAATCGCTGAGAGTCCAGTAGGCCTTGCCGCACTTGCTGCATTTCCTCCGGTTGAAGCCCTCGCTCCTGAACAGCTCTACCTCGTAGTCTGACATCTTTTATGCAGTAAAATATTGAGCAGGAATCCTATTAAGCTCAGGGCAACGCCGAAGTACATGACCTCGACGAGGCCGTAGAGCTGCGAGATCAGGCCTCCGAGAATCGGGCCGAGAATTCCCGCGAGCCCTATCAGCGACCTGAGGATTCCCACCGATGTCGCCCTTTCGATGTTCTTCTTTGTGAGTGCCAGCAGGGCCCCTACGTAGGCGAAGCTCCAGGAGAAGGCGAGGATTATCTGGGTGGGCAGCATCTGGTAATGGTCCTGGGCCAGTGCGAAGGACAGGAACGCAAGGGCCGAGAGAACCAGGCCCCACCTGAACAGGCGGTTCCCGTCGAACCGGTCGAGCTTCCTCATTATGAAGAACTGCGCCAGCGAGTTGAGGGCGTATATGGCACCAATCCAGAACCTGTCGGCCCCGAGGCTTACGAGGTAGAGCGGGAAGATTGCCCAGATTGCAAATGCCCCCAGGTGCCTCAGCAGGAAGGGGAAATAGATTGCTGAGTTCTCCCTGAGGAGTTTGGTGGGGAACAGGGGAATCTCCACCCTCTTGAATTCTCCCTCCGGCATTCTGAGCGAGATTATGAATGCAGAGAAGAAGAAGAGCGAGCCGAGTAGAAATACCCCGTTGTAGGAGGCGACGATTCCCGTGAGGAAGCTGCCGATTGCCCATCCAAGGGAGCCGTAGGCGCTGAAGGTCCCGAGGCTCTTCTTCTGCTCATAGACGTAGGCTATAAGGGCCGGGGGATAGATTCCTGCGCAGAATCCGAGAAGGGCCCTGAACATCATCAGGGAGAGCACGCTGTCCGTGAATATCTGCAGGAAGAATGACAGGCAGGCGGCCATGAGCCCGAGCACGAGCAGAACCCTCCTGCCGTGTATGTCCGAGGCCCGTCCGAAGATGTAGGAGGAGACGAAGACCGTGAAGCCGTAGGCTGCAACTATCAGCCCTATCTCGAGATAATTCGCGCCCAGGTCCGATGCGAAAAGCGGTATGACCACCAGCCCCATCATAAGCGCTGCGTAGCTCAGGAGCTGTATTATGCTGGAGTCCATCTGATAGATAAGGGAGTAAGGAAATATATAATCCATATGGAGCTCAAGTTCGCAACCTCGAACCCGCATAAGGTCAGCGAGGCCAACCAGGTCGGCAGGAAGTATGGGATAGAGTTCGTCCAGCTGGAGCAGGACTATCCTGAGATAAGGGATGAGGATGTGAGGATGGTGGCCAGGGCAGGGGCAGCGTACGTCTTTAACATAATCAGGGAGCCGGTCATCGTCGAGGACACCGGCCTTTTCATAGAGGGTCTGGGGGGGTTTCCCGGCTCATACTCGGCGTTTGTATTCAATAAGATAGAGAACCAGGGGATTCTCAGGCTGATGCAGGGTGCCGGGGACCGGAAGGCTGAATTCATCTCCGCCATCGGCTACTGCGACATAGACGGGGTGCAGATATTCGACGGCGCGGTCAGGGGAAGCATAGGGACGGAGATTACAGGGACTGCAGGATTTGGCTATGATTCTATCTTCATCCCCGATGGCCATGAAAAGACGTTTGGCGAGAACCCAAAGCTGAAGGCTGAGGTGTCGCACAGAATGAAGGCGTTCGACAAGTTCTGCAAGTTTATTGCGGAGTGCTGGGACTAGTTTCGTTCCTGAATTCAGATGCCCCGAAGGGGATTATCTGCTCGCCGAACGTGAAGGTGTTCAGGCTTATGTTGATTTCATCCCCCACCTCTGTATCCATGTAGAAAAGCGCGTCAAAGGCACCGTAGTTCTCTATGGGGACAAGCCTGTCGCTAATTATTACCTCGGCGGGCATCGAGACCTGGCCCGTCTGCTGGAAGGCTGCGTTTGTGACTCCGTTTTCCTCAAGGAGCGAGCTGATGTTCTGGGTGCTGGAGTTGAGCCCGGCCCTGAAGAACACCGCCCCGGGCTTGAAGGAGTATGGCAGCCCCTCGCCCTCCAGGATTGCATCTATCTCCTCTCCCGAGCCGTTGAACCTTATGACCGTCACGTTGCCGACCTCCTGTATGTCTGCCTCAATGAGTTCGAGGCTCTCCGCCGACAGGGTGCCGTTGACCGTGAATTCCGGCGGCTGTGAATTGAATTCGCTCTCGTTCAGCTCCAGGGCATCTGTTATGGCCTGCCGGTTGAATTCCCCGGGTATTGAGCCGCCGACGCTGATGCCTGTAATATTGACGACCGTTGCCGGGAGATAGGGCCCCCTGGGGACGATTCTCTCCTCCAGGCCGAGAAGCCCGGTGCCTCCTGCAATCAGGTCCCTGGTAAAGAGCACCGCCCTGACGTAGTCGCCCTCCTTGGTCTCCGGGCTGCCTATGATGTATATCTCGCCGGCGCCGAGGACCTCCTCATCCAGCTCTATGACATAGCCCCTCATCAGGCTGTATTCGCTCAGAACGTTGCTCAGCTTTTCCCTGACTCTCTCATCAGTCCCGGAGTCGTTGAGGTCAAACTGGAATCGGAACATGATGAACGTGCCGCAGATGATTGAGTAGCCGGGGTCCATTTGCGGGTTCGCGACCTCGCAGCTTACGCTCTCAACCCCGTCGATGGAAGAATTCCTCAGCTCGACTATGCTGTCCAGGCTCATGCACTGGTCCATGGGAATGGCCAGCAGCTCGTCTTTCATCTCGCTGGCCTGAACAAGAACCGAACCGCTCGTGGCGGGCTCGATATTGTACTGCTCTATGAGCGAAAGCTTCGCGGTCTGGTCCTCCCCGGTGGGAGTGGGACCCCCGCCTATGTTGATGTAGTAGATTCCGGAAAAAAGCATGCTTGCAGCGACGATAAGCATCATCGCGACGAGGAACCTCTGCTTCCTCTTGGCATCCCTTTCTTCCCTGCTCGTCTTCGCCATTATACCTAATACTTACTCTTAGGCAGATAAAAATCTATTTAAGTTTTGATTCGTTATTTTAGATTACGCCAGTTAATTCTACCGGGAGATTCACCCGGTGAATTCAAGTGCGACTAGCGAGCGATAGCGATATGAAAATTCGCCTCGCGAATTTTGATAAATTGCGACGGAGGAACGCGACGTCGCAATTGCGTATGTCGCACAAAGTGTGAACTGATTGGCAGCAGAATGCTGCCGAGATCTGGCGAATCAAAGATTCGTCAGAAATTGCGAATCCGAAGATTCGCAATTACGAGCAACAGCGAGTTGATTTTGCAGTTCAGCCGAAGTAGCTCAGCTGGTTAGAGTGCCACGCTCATAAGTTGGCCTTAACGGGCAAACCAGAGCATTCTAACTGAGAAACGTGGAAGTCACGGGTTCAAGTCCCGTCTTCGGCAAATAACAGGATGAAAAACAGAACCGTAAGACTAATGCACCCCCGGAGGTCATCGAATCTGACCCGCATATCGGTATCAAGCGTCCCATTTAATGGAACAGAGAGCAGCATATACGACACCGTGGATTTCTTCAGGGACGAAATGTTCTCGAATGGCGGGATTGAGGGATTCGACGGCCGGATAAAGAAGCGGGTTCTATTGAGGGATATAGTAAATCTGCATAACGACGGGGGACTCAGGGACCCCTCACAGATAGGGTCCATGCTCCGGCAGATAAAGTCCGGGGAAGACGTTTTTTCGTCTGATGGATTGCCGAATATAAAACTTGTCAGAACCAAGAGAGGTGAATGGGTGCTCTTCGACGGACATCACTCAATGCTCTCCTACATGCTGGCTGGAATGACATATCTCGACGAGGTCCCTCACATTATTGTCGAGGATGAAGAGAGAGTAACTGTTTTGGATGGGGAGATTCACGCGTTCTTTGGAAAGCACCTAACTAACCTGGAGAATGAGGACTGGAGGGGTTACGTAATAAACTGGCAGGCTCCGGAGGAGAATCGGCTTCAGCCCAGAATTCAGCATAACATGGGCGAGCTCCTAGACTCACTGTCCAGAAACGGGTCCCGGCTCTATTGAAAGCCTGGCCATCAGGTAGGCTATCGTTGATTCTGCACCCTGATTTAAAGAACGAATAGATAGTTATAATGAGGTGATTTTATGGCTGAAGCAGAAATGATTACGGAATCTAAGAGGGAATTGATAGATAGCGTGCCAAAGATATTAGTTTATGGAGGAACTGCCCTGTTGATATGGCTCTTCACATTCTTTATCTTTGCTCCGTTGGGAGGGTCCTTTGTCTTCTGGGCCGGTATAAGTGCAACAACTATAATGATGTTTATTGCCATGGTGGCAATAGGTGTTCTGTTGTTGAAGGTGCTGGGTGAAATCAGAGACATTTGTGATGCTATCGGATGTTTTATTGCATATACACTTAATAAGACAGCTACACCGGCAGAGTCTCAGGTATACCGCAGGGTGGCCAGGAGCATTGCATATGTTATTGTGGTAGTCCTGGTATTCTTACCCTTTAGCAGTTTGTTAAACAAGATGCATTCAGTGTATGGTCCAGTGCTTTCTGGGATAGCAATAGTTGTGATATTCCTCTGGGCAATAGTAACGCTATATGGTGCTGGAATGGCGATGTCCGATACAATTGAGGCAAATGCCAAGAAATTTACACGGAAGATACTGAAAACCGAGGAAAAGTCTAGTGAAAAATCAAAGGGATAATTCTTATTTTTTCCCTTTATTTTCTTTTTATTTTTATGGTGAAGTAAATGAAACAACACAGGGGGATCATATCTTATACGATATTGCTCATATTTATTGCCGTTGGATACAGAACTCTACCATACGTCTGGCAGTTTATACCCCTGGGTCCACACAGCGAAATGCTCAAAGCAGCTCTATTGATTATTGGATTGATCATTACCATACAATTCTGCTTCCGTATACTGATGGGGTTTGAGAAGGCAATAGCTGAGTTTACATATGATGTAAAAAAGAAGTTAAGGTCATAGTATCCAGCAGATATAGAAGTGGATTAAATCAAAGACAGCCTGGCCATCAGGTAGGCTATCGTTGATTCTGCACCCTGGTTCATATTTACTGAGGATTCCCCAAGTCCGTCATGGCACCCCCTGTTGATTTGTCATAGATTACCTGGTTCAGGGAATTATCCCCGAGGAACCAGTTGAATGCTGTAATTGCATTTTATACGCTCTTGCAATATATCTATGTTAGCTGGTGATTCTTATCCACAATCACTGATTTTAGGTGGGATGTAAGAGAGCTTGTGATAACCAACAACGGCAGAGATGAACCGACCTTTATGATAACCAACAGCGATGAGTTATCCTGTAAGGACGTTATAGGGGAATACACACCAAGATGGAGGATCGAGAACGGTATAAGCGAGGAGGTTGATTTCTTCAGTCTGAATGCTCTGTCGTCTACCGTGGGGGTGAAAAACGATTTCGACGTCGCATTGACCCAGATAGCAAGTTGCCTGTATAAGTTGCTGGCAAAAGACACCTGGGGGGCTGAAAGGCCGAACCAAGAACACTATATAAGAAGTTCATAGAGGGTAGTGGCGAAATAGAGGTGCTGGAGGATAAGATAGTTGTTAAACTCAACAGCAGGAAGTACACACCTCTATTGAGAGATGCGGAGTTCATGAAAAAAGAAGCCATGGTGCCATGGCTTGGAAACAAAAATAGAGTTTATATGGGTGTAATGTCAATGAGATTAACGGCAGTGAAAATCCGTGACAACGAAAAAAAAAGTTTTAGTGGTGGTTGCACATCCCGATGATGAAACAATCTGGATGGGTGGAACTCTCTTAAGCAATATCAATAATTGGGATCTAACAATCATAAGTTTGTGTAGAAGAGATGATACAGATAGAGCACCTAAGTTCAAAAAAGTTTGTAAGATATTGAAAGCAAAATGCTTTATGTCTGATTTAGAAGATGAAAATCTAGATGATATCTCAACGAATGAGATTATAAAACGAATTAAAAAACATTCTGATAGGGATTATGATCATGTCTTTACTCATGGAAAAAATGGGGAGTATGGACATAAAAGGCATATAGAAGTTAACAAGGCGGTAGTGGAAATGTTAAAGAGAAAGGTTTTGTCATGTAAAAAGGCCTTCTTTTTCTCATATATGGCAAAGGGGGGTTTTTGTTATCCAAATAAAAATTCAGATACCTTTATAAAGTTAAAAGATATATATCTCAAGGAAAAAAAAGAGCTAATCCAAGATGTTTATGGATTTAAGAAAAACAGTTTTGAATATGCTTGTTGTAGAGATACAGAATCATTTAGGACAAAAATAATAACCTAAGAGGCATGTGATATGAAGTGTTTAGTACTCTATGCTTATCCACCAGAATCAGATGGGCAAAGTCTGCAGGGCCATCTACTCTATAAGGGCATTTTAAAGTCTGGTAATACGGCAATACCTTGCCATTTTAAAAATAGTATCCAAAAGATATTCTATTTAAGGCATCTGAAACCTGATGTTTCTTTTGGTGTAGGATTTTGGGGAAATGTCCCCGAAATTATTAGAGAACCATTAAAATATGGTGTTAGACCTGTTCCATGGTTCAATTCAGATGGATGGATAGCAAACTATCAGGATGAGTTTAATAAGCTTGATTTGATGTTTACAACAAGCGAATGGGTAAGGCAAATTTATAAGAGGGATGGTGCAGATGTAAGTAAGATAATACCGATCCATATAGGGATAGATACAAACAGATTCAAACCAACAAATAATCTAGAGTTTGATAAAGTCATAAGGGAAATGTTGGGGTTAAAAGATAATGAAAAAATGATCCTGACAATTGGTGGTGATACAACATCAAAGGGATCACAAGAAATGATGAAAGCCCTTGCAGAGGTTGATAAGGAATTTAAGAATTGGAGGTATATCTGTAAATCATGGTCAAGTTCGTGTTCACGTAACTGGAGGAAAATAGAAATCAAGTTAGCTAAGGATTTAGGGATAAAAGACAAAATTGTTTTTTTGGAAGAGGGGCTTAATCAGGAGTTCATGGTTCACCTTTTAAATGCAACAGACATTTATGCTGCTCCATCAAGACTAGAAGGATTTGGCATGGTACAGGTTGAAGCAATGTCTTGTGGTAAACCTGTAATATCAATAAATAAGATGGGGCCTTCTGAAACAATAATCCATAAAAAAACAGGATTTCTTGCTAACGTTGCAGAAGAAATGCAGTTAGATGGAGAGTGGGTCCGTCGTTCAATGGGTTTCAAAAAACGAGAATTTGTAAAATTCAAAGAACCAACAACATTTGCCTATAGAGCAGATATAGATGATTTGAGAGAGTATACCCTAAAACTTTTAACGGATGAAAAATTAAGAGAAAAGATGGGGAAAGATGCGAGAGAGCATGTGGTTAAAAATCTTGATTATAGGTATACGTCAAAAAAAATGGTGGATATCACAAAAGAAAGGCTAAACCTAGAGTAAAATCTTCTTCTTTTTTAAAGACTCGTATGCAAGAATATACATCCCAGCATCCCATGCCTGTAATCCCCCATGAGCTTCTTTTGTTAAAGGATTGATCCACTCAGGAAAATTTCCCTTTAAATTGGCTTCTGCAACTTTTTTAAGTTCATCTCTTGCTTTTTCAAATCTTTTTAATTTAATTAAGCTTAAAACATAAAATCCCCCTATAAAAGTCCAGATTCCACCATTTAGATAATGATAGGGCTCTCTTGCATCACAATCTTCAAAATAATCCTGCCAATTTTTATCCCCTCTCTCCATAGGGGGATAAATCGTCTTAACAGGATAAGGTTCATTTACCTCGTTCTGGTTTATATAAGAAAGAATTTTTTCTGTCTTGGATTTATCAGCTAAGTCAAATACAATTGCAAGAAGATTTCCTAGAGAATCAAACCAATCTCCTATTTCACGATATTTATTGTGGTTTTTCCATCTATATGGGGCATAAAAAATGTTATCCCACAGTCTGGTTTCTTCATCTTCATTAACCATGAATTTTAATTTTTTTGCATCTTCATCTAATCCAGTCAAATTTAAAACTTTGTAATACAATGCTTGTGTATTTAATACATATCCATATTTGTGAGGGAAAGCATCCTGCCAGTCTGTTGTAGGAAGCTGCTCTAGTATCCCATTTTCACCTATGTCCCTACAGCTCAGCCAAAATAATGCCTTTTCTATTGATTTTTCATATCTCTCAAATAAAGAACTATCCCCATATCTTTTTCTGTAGATATAATGTCCAATAATATACCACAAAGTTGAATCAATTGATGCATAATCCACATGGGGCTTTCTCTCGCTAAACTTATCAACACAATTGGGTATCTGACCTTTTTTACTTTGATTATTTTCGAGAAGAATTAGACTTTGTTTAAATGTATTTTTGAATGAAGGGTCTTTGACTAAACTTGCTCCGAGAAAACTAATCATACTATCTCTTGACCATACTGCATTATATCCTCCCTTTCCAGCAGAGGCAAATAAGCCATGTTCGGTAGAACAGCCCCTTATCACCCCCTTTGCTTTTTCATAACATTCGTCTATCACTTTTATCAATAGTATAGTCCTACTACTTTAAAGAATCAAAATATAATGAGGCAGCACCAAGTATGGTGATATTTTTAGGAATTATCCTAATTTAGATGCAGCTTTTTTATCAACAATCCAAATACAGTTAGAGTGTTGTCTTAAAATCGTCGCAGGAATGTCAGGAGTTGGTTCTACTGCATAAATAACTTTATATAGTATGTCTGCTTTTCTCTCACCTGAAACCAAGAATATTATCTCTCTAGATTCCACCCCAGTTTTAAGACCGGTAGTTATTGCATACTCTGGTGTTTCTAATCCTGTTAATCTTCTGTTAATCTCTTTCGTTTCTTTATTTATCCTAATCAGCCTTGTCCTTGAATCAAAAGATGTTCCTGGATGGTTAAATCCAAAAGTATGTCCATCCTGTCCTATAGAATCCAAGCAAAGATCTATACCGCCTAAATTTTTAATAAAGTTGTCATAGTGTCCTAGTTCTTTTACGTTTTCAATACCTGGAAAATAACTCGCTTCAGGAGTTATTCTGTTAAACAAATTTTCGTTCATATAACGCCTATAACTATTTGGATGTGTCTCTGGAATCAGCATCATTTTATCATCAACTAGAATGCAGTATTCGTCCATATTTAAGAATGTCGCCTTTTTGAAGATTTTTGGATTTTGATGTCTAAGAACCCTATAAACTCCTAGAGGCGTGGTCCCAGTTGGCACCAAAAGAGTCATCTTGGGATGCGAATATATTCTCTCCAGAATAATATTTGCAGCTAACCTACCCAACTCTTCATAATCGCTCGCAATGGTAACATCTATCCCATTATAGGTCTTTTCTTGAACCATGTTTTGTTATATAAAAAAATAGGGATATTACTTCGCTCTATCTAGATCAGCTAAGGATAACCTTGCCATTAAGTAAGAAATTGTTGATTCTGCACCCTGGTTCATATTTACTGAGGATTCCCCAAGTCCGTCATGGCACCCCCCCGTTGATTTGTCATAGATTACCTGGTTCAGGGAATTATCCCCGAGGAACCAATTAAAGGCCCTAAGCGCATTCTCATAGTATCCTTCCTTTTTTGTCACCTGGCCCGCTAAAACGAGCGTCTGGACCATCGATGCCGTATCGATGGGTTGCTGGTCAAAATGTGCCTTGTGCCCATTTTTGGAATACCAGCCGTCCTGCCCGATGGGTGCGAATCTCTCCCCCGTGAAGGTAATTGATGTCAAAAAGTCCAGAGTAGATTCCCCCACCCTCAGATATCTCTCATCACCCGTGGCAAGATAGGCATAGAAAAGAGCCTCTGGCAATTTACTATTGGAGTAGGTAAAGTATTCCTCAAACCACTGCCAGTCATCGCAGGACTGCTCTTCATGGAGCATGACAAGATGGTCGGCCAATTCCCTTATTTTGTCAAGATTCTCTGAGGAGGGTCTGGTTGTGTTATAGAAATACAATCCAATAACCGAGAATGCAATTGCCCTTGGCGATTTTATGTTTTTGAGAGGATTCAATGCTTTATTGAACAGCTTCCCGGCCTCGTCTTTTAGATTGGCAGGGATTGTTTCCTGGGAGAGCAGGTATCCCAGGGCCCACAGTGCCCTGCCATGGGCGTCGTCACTCCAGTGCTCATGGTTGATTTCCCGTCCGTGATTAACGAAATTATGGAATCTTCCACCCTCGTCCTGGACGTAGCTGATGAAATTCAGGTACGTGTGAATCAATTTCTCGGCGGATTTTGACCCATTGATATCGTAATGCATGCAGCAGACTATCATAGCCCTTGCGTTATCGTCAAGGGAATATCCCGATCCCTTATCGGGTCGTGTATGCTTAGCGAACTGTATAATGCCAAAATCATCGGTCAGCGATACCAAATGACTGAGCCTGACCTTCGGGAATTTTTCATGCTTTTTGGGTATGCCTACATATTTTTCGAACAGCTTCATGTAGGACAGCGCTACGTTTGGCCATGTCATGTGCCTCGTATATGCGTATGAATTTCTTCCCATCTCCTGCCTCAATCCGGGATTCGACAATAGCTGCAGGATAGCATCCGCAAAGGATTTCGGATTATTGAACTCGACCAGCAGCCCCCTCTCATGATTAACGATTTCCTTTGCATGCAGGAAGGGGGTTGAAATAACAGGCCTGCTGCAGCCCATTGCATAGGCAAGGGTTCCGCTTACTATCTGGTGAGGGTTGGTGGATGACGAGATATAGATATCGCTCGCCCTCAGGTATTTTATTATCTCGCTTAGTTTGGCATATTTGTTGTAGAATTTCACATTATCTGTAAGGCCCAGTTTTCTGACCTTCTCTTCAAGGAAGTTCCTATAATCCTCACCCTTCTTTTTCCTCACCATTGGATGGGTCTCACCGATTATCAGATAGAGAAGATTCGGGAATTTTTCTACAACCGCGGGGAGTGCATCAATAACGTGTTCACAGCCCTTGCTGGGGCTCACCATACCGAATGAAGAGATAATCAGCCTGTCCTTATAACGTGTTTTTGCCTTTCCCCCCTCGCTCGATATAAAGGGTACTGTGGGCACCCCATGGGGGACAACAACAATGTCCGTTGTTAATCCGTAATCATCCCTTAGGATTCTAACCGCCTCCTTGGCCATCACAACCAGGCAGGAGGACTTTTCTGCAATTAAACTAACTATCCTTTTTCTTTTCTCGTCAGGATTTGGAAGAACGGTATGCAGCGTGGTAACTACAGGCTTGGTTAATGTTTCCAGAAATGGAATCAGATAGTTTCCGTATTCCCCCCCAAAAATACCGAACTCGTGCTGGATATTCACTAATTTAATCTCATCTGATTCATTGATTTTCCTGGCAACATCCATATATTCATCGATCTCGGCATCGTTTATCTGGAATATAACCTCCTCGGGATAGTTATAGATGCCGGTATCGTCGTTAAGCGCCAGAATCTTGGATTTGACCCCTGGAAATTGTTTGTTTACAGCCATGGCCAGGTCCCTGGTGAATGTGGCTATCCCACACTCCCTTGGCGGATAGGTTCCCATGTAAAGAACCCATGACGGTTTTTTCATAGAAGATGAATTAATCAAATAAACACACCCTGTAGATAATACTGGGGGTCAATAACTAAAAATATAGGGATTAGGGTGTTAGTTCATCAAGAAGTTCTCCCAGGTCAAGAGAGGCAACAGCAATATGCGTATCGGCTGCGCCATAATAGATATAGAGCCTCTCATCGAAGATAGCAGACCCGGTTGGAAAAACAACGTTGTTGACAACGCCTTTTTTCTCCCATCTCTTTTCAGGAGAGAACAGCGGCTCCCTGAGGCGGCCTATCAATTTGCATGGATTGTTCTTGTCCAGCAGGGCTGCCCCGGCCCTGTATACCTTCCCCCGTTTTGTATTCTCAACGGCATGGTAGATCAAGAGCCACCCCTTATCGGTCTCGATGGGCGGGCACCCCCCGCCGATATACTTCGATTCAAACCAGTATCTTTTTTCGAGAATTATGTGGTCTGACAACTGTCTCAGATTTTCCCTCCAGAACTCCGGAGTCAGTTCCTGAAAATCATTGAAGTAAATAACCTGAATCTCGGGGAGAACCCGGCGGATTAATGCAAATTTTCCGTTAATCTTTTTTGGAAATAGAAATGAATCCTTGCCCCATAATAGCGTATTATCCTCAGTATCACCCTCACATTTGTCATATATGTCAAAATCAAGATACTTCTCCGGCATATTCGACTGCCTGAATAATTCCGATGCCTCGGCGTAGGATATCCTGGACGTAATTACGCCCCTTTTCTCAAAATGTTTCAGGTCCCTGCTTGTCGCATACGCTGTCCATGCATCTCTGCCGTCATAGGCTATATAGCACATGTAATATGTTTTCCCAATATGGACAATCCGCGGGTCCTCGACGCCATGCACCTCATAATCAAACTCCGGGGACAGTATTGGCGCCTTTGCCCTTTCCACGACATTTAATGGGCCATCCAGCCTGCAATAGCCTATACTTGAGTAGTTTCCCTGCCTGACCGCGCGATAGAACATATGGACGGAATCCCCCGCCCTGATGCATGCAGGATTCATAACGGCCAGGCTTTCAAACTCCAGGCTGGTTGGTTCAAGAACAACGCCCTCTCTCTTAATCGATACCATATAAACTAATTTGATTTATGATTTTAATATGTTGTGGTTTTTCAGGTCCCGTCTTCGGCACGATTTTATCGAAAGTTCTCCATCCAGATTCTTCGCTTTTCGGGAGAAAGAGCCTTGTCTATGAACTCGTTGGCCTCCTCGAGCCAGTTGAGCTTTTCTACTGGCGAGAGCTTATAGGACTGCCTTATCTTGTCCCTAGTCATGGTCAATGCGAAACTATTTTTCTTCTTCATCTTTAAGCATCCTCTCAAACTCCTCAAGGGCTTCGATGTCCGCAAGGTCCTGCTCCCTTCCAGATGCCCTCTTTATCCCCTTCAGGTCTTCGGTTGAAACCAGAGGTATCCGGAAGCCGTCAGCATCCACGGCCTTTTTACTTGCGTACGCTTGCTCAAAGTCCATGGGGTTCTCCACGAAGACGTCGATGATATTTGCCGACTTCTTTGGATTGATAAACGAGAAAACCCTCATGTTCTTCTCTTCCATCCACTCCCTCCTTTTTCCGGGGTCTGCAAAATCCTTTGCATCTACGGGCACCCTTGGCCTGTATCCCAACCCCTCCATGACGGACAGGAATTTCATGACGTTTTCATGACCAAGGTCAATCATTATGTCAAGGTCTACGGTCAGCCTCACAACTCCGTGGAGCACCAGCGCTACCCCGCCAACGACCAGATACCTGACCCCTTTATCATTCAGCTCTCGAAGAACGTCTCCGTAGTACATCGTGTATATTATGTATTGGAATCAGCTATATATCTATAAATCCAAGTCCAGTCTTCGGCAAACCTTTCATAGGAATTCCCCGGATAGGTGCGGGGGAATTCACCAGCCAAACTAAGTGAAATTCTCAGGGTATAAACGGCTCGTTCTCCTTCAGAATCTTCTTGAAATCCAGGGTATCGCCGCCAACCACCTTTATCTTCGCGTCTATCTTCTTCTTTCTCACTTTGATGATGTTATAGGAGTTTGCGAAGAACCCACGGAACTTCTCCGAGGAGACCGTCCCCGCGTTCAGTATGGTGGTGCTGTCGAGATGAAGGCACCAGGGCCTGTGCCTGTGCCCGCACAGAACCAAATCCACGTTGCTCTGCGTCAGCGCCCTTATGACGTCCCCCGCATCGTTTATGGTGGTCCTCTCAAGGCCAGTGTCGGGTATGGGAATCATATGATGATGAAGTGCGACGACCTTGAACTTCTCCCGGTTCTCGTCCAGGATTCTCTTCAGCCACTGCAGCTGCCTGAAGCCGACCTCCCCTCCGTCCTTGTCCGGCCTCGCCGTGCTCAGGTATGTCACGATGGCGTTCTTGTGCTTCAGAAGTTCGGGCCTCTTGAAATACCTCTGGGACAGCAGATATCCTGTGGAGCGGTAGTCGTGGTTGCCGGTGCCTATGATGACTCTCTTGCACTTTATCCTGTCCAGGTATTCCTTGGCAAGCTCGTATTCCTTGAGAAACCCGTTTTCCGTGAGGTCCCCGGTTACAACGACCATGTCCGGCTTCAGCTCGTTTATCTCCTCTATGGCCAGGGCAAGCGACCCCGGACTGAACCATTTCTTGCCGCAATGTAGGTCTGACAGGTGGACGATTAGCATTGTATATCTCTATATTTGTATCCTTATTATTTAAGCCTTCCGATGTAGTTGCGACGAAATTCGGAAAGTAATTTACTCCGTAACGGGCATCTCGCTCAGGGTGGTCTGTATGTATTTCAGGATGTCCTTCACGATATCCATGATTATCTGCAGAATATCAGCGGCCTTCTCCTTCATCTCCTCCTGATTCTCGAAATACTCCGTTGTTTCGTTCCCTG